>DASZIH010000034.1:0-3667 GCA_035949355.1 Acidimicrobiales bacterium | reverse complement strand
TTCCCAGTCGGCGTGGCGAACCTCGACCGCGTCGCCGATGAGGTGCAACGGCACTTCCGCGACGACGGCCTGGTTGAGGTCGACGACCTGGAAGTCGATGTGAGCGACCGTGCCCTTCACCGGGTGGCGCTGGAGCTCTCGCGCCATGACGGTGTAGGTCGTGCCGTCGGCGTCGAGCGTGATCACCGAGTTGAGACCCTGCTCGCCCGAGACCGCCGTGCGGAACTCCTTGGCGTTAACAGAGACGGGTAGGGCCTCGACGCCCTCGCCGTAGAGGACGCCCGGAATCGAACCTGCGTGGCGCAGGCGGCGAGAGTTCGCCGAACCGTGGGCGCGACTCGTCGACGCGTGCAACGTGACCTGTGACATGAGTACTCCTCTTGAGAAATGACTGGCGGCCCCGGGGCTACGCACAGGAAAACAAGTCTAGCCCCTGTTGCACCGACTCCCCCAAGGTCCGCGAACACCGAAAAAGGGGAATCGCCGAGTGCGTTCCTCGTCCTAGAGCAGGTTTTCGCCGCCGAAGATGTCCGAGACCGACGCGTCGTCGAAGATGGCGGAGATGGCGTTGGCGATGATCGGCGCGATGGAGAGGATCTCCAGCTTCTCGAAGCGCTTGTCGGGGCCGAGCGGCAAGGTGTCGGTCACGACGACCCGGCTGATGGGAGCGTTGAAGAGTCGGTCCACCGCCGGAGGTGAGAAGACCGCGTGGGTCGCCATGACCCAGATCTCGTTGGCCCCGTGGGCCTTCAAGAGGTCGCACGCCGCCACGATCGTGCCCGCGGTGTCGATCATGTCGTCGATCAAGACACAGTGACGTCCGTCGACCTCACCCACGATGTGGCGCGCGACGGCGACGTTGGCCACGCCGTGGGGACGGGTCTTGTGCACGAGCGCGAGGTCACAACCGAGGTGCTGGGCGTAGCGTTCCGCCACCTTCACGCGACCCGCGTCGGGAGCCACGACGACGAGCTCGTGGGGATTGGCGTTGGCCTTCAGGTAGTCCTCCAGCACCGGCGCCGCCACCAAGTGGTCGACGGGGATGTTGAAGAAACCCTGGATCTGTCCCGAGTGGAAGTCCACGGACAGGACCCGGCTGGCGCCGGCCGTCTGGAGCATGTCGGCGACGAGTTTCGCGGTAATGGGCTCACGACCGGCCGTTTTGCGGTCCTGGCGCGCGTAGCCGTAGTTCGGTATCACGGCGGTGATGCTCTTCGCCGACGCCCGCTTGGCCGCGTCGATCATGATGAGCTGTTCCATCAGGGAATCGTTCACCGGCGACCCGTGCGTTTGCACGATGAACACGTGCGCGCCACGGATCGATTCATCGAAGCGACAGTGGATCTCGCCGTCGGCGAACTCACGCAGATTCGCTTCGGTGAGATTGACGCCGAGCTTGTCGGCGACGTCTGCGGCGAGTGCCGGGTGGGAGCGACCCGTCACGATGACGAGACGACGCTTGGCGAGGGACTCCACGGCGCCAGCGTACAGGTGAACGGAGGAGGCTAGTGAGAACGCTGGGTAAACGCAGCGACGATCTCACCCGTCGCGACGTCGGCGCCGGGACCGAGCACGACGAACGACGCGACGCGCGCGTCCGCGCCCACGCGGGCGCGCGTCGCCTCGACCGCACCGACGAAAGCGTTTTCGCCCACCTCGACGTCACTCAGCAGCGCGTTCGGTCCGATCTGGGCGCCCCGCGAGATCACGCAGTGACCCTTCAGGATCGTTCCCGGAAGCAGGGAGACCTCGACGGCGAGTTCGACGTCCGCGTCGACGTACGTGGTGTCGGGGTCCCACATCGTCACCCCACGCGCCAGCCACTGATCGTTGATCCGCCGGCGCAACACCGCTTCGGCTCGGGCGAGCTGCAGTCGGTCGTTGACGCCCGACGCCTCGCTGGGATCCTCCAGCATGAGCGACACGGTGAGATGCCCCGACTCGTGCAACACCGACACCAAGTCGGTGAGGTAGTACTCGTGTTGGACGTTGCGTCGTCCGACCCGTCGCAGCGCCGGTCCGAGCAGGGACTGGCGCACCACCAAGATCGACGTGTTGACGTCGTTGATGACCCGCTCCTCGACGGTGGCGTCGCGTTCTTCGACGATCCCCTCGAGGGTGCCGTCCTTCGCGTGGATCAAGCGGCCGTAGCCCGTTGGATCGTCCACGCGCGCACCCAAGACCGTCAACGCGGCGTTGCGCTCACGGTGCACCGTCAACAAGTGGGCCACCGTCGACCGTCGAAGGAGTGGCGTGTCGCCCGGCAGGATCAACACGTCGCCGTCACTGTCCCCGATGGCGTCGTCGACCGTCGAGAGCGCCACGCGTACCGCGTGCCCGGTACCGAGTTGCTCGTCCTGTTCGACGAACGTCAGGGGCAGGTCACGTCGCGCGACCTCGCTGAGCTCCTTTTGGACCCACGTCGCGTGATGACCAACGACGACAATGGTTGCGCGGACGTTCTCTTGGGCCGCCGCGTCGAGCACGTAGCGCACCATCGCCCGTCCACAGAGTTGGTGCAGTGGCTTCGGTCGAGACGAGCGCATCCGCGTCCCTTCGCCAGCGGCGAGAACGACGACACAGGTAGGACGACTCACTCTTCCATCTCTAGCAGGCGTCTCCTACGATGACGGACGTGCCGATGTTTTCTTACGATGAATTCTCGCTGTTCCACGAGAACGCGAGCGAGTGGGGCCTTCACGTCGACCATCCCCACGTGCAACGTCTCTTCGTCGCCGTGGACGGGTTGCGCCAACTGAGCGGACTGCGTTGGGGCGATGACGATCCCGAACTGGTCTTGGTGCACGGAGGCGCGCAGAACGCCCACACCTTCGACACCGTGGCGCTCGCCCTCGAGCGACCGCTCGTCGCCCTGGATCTGCCCGGACACGGCCACTCCGACGCCTCGCCGTATCGTGCCTCCGCGATCGCCGGCCACGCGCTCGACCTGGAACGCGCCATCGAGCGACTCACGAACGTCGCTCTTCCACTCGTGGGCATGTCGCTCGGCGGCCTCTGTTCGATCCTCGTCGCCGCCGAGCGACCCGACCTCGTTCGTTCGTTGGTCCTCATCGACGTCACGCCGGGTGTCAACGCCGACAAGGCCCGACACATCACGGAGTTCGTGAACGGGCCGAAGACCTTTGACAGCTTCGACGAACTTCTCGCGCGCACGATCGAACACAATCCGACGAGAACGGTCTCGTCCCTTCGACGAGGCATCCTGCACAACGCGTTGCAACGCGCGGACGGTACCTGGGTGTGGCGCCATCAACAACACGCGGCGTCGGACCTCGCGGGGCCCGAGGCCGGTGACCTCTGGGAGAGACTCGGTTCTCTCACGATGCCCGTCACCCTCGTTCGGGGAATGGCGCGCGGCTCGGTCGTCGACGACGACGACGAGGCGGAACTTCTCCGCCGACTACCCCTCGCCACCGTTGTCCACGTCGAGAACGCCGGCCACTCGGTGCAAGGTGATCAGCCCATCGAGCTCGCGACGATCATCGAGCGCGTCTGTTTCTAGCCCTCTTGGCTGGCGGGGGAGGGCTCGAACCTCCAACCTACGGATTCAAAGTCCGTCGTTCTGCCAATTGAACTACCCGCCACTGCCGATACTGTGGCAATCTTCAGAGATTCTTAGAGTATGTCTGAGGATGCTTAATACCAA
>DASZIH010000033.1:0-33017 GCA_035949355.1 Acidimicrobiales bacterium | reverse complement strand
AGTTTCGCCGGATCAAGCAAACTTTTCGTCTGGCGCCGGCCCCTCAGATCCACCACTGATTCGCGTGGGTAGCCAGTGAGCGGCCCTCTGCAAAGTGTACCGCGCACCACGTAAGAGGCTCACGATCGAACGAGATCTAGTGTGGTGACCCGTCAGCGATCTCGAGTGCGAGTAAAGGCGCCGACGCTTTGTTGAGACACTCCTGATACTCGAACTCACCTCGGCTGTCGGCGACGACGCCGCCGCCGGCCTGCACGGTGGCGACGCCGTCACGAAGCGAGAGCGTGCGAATGGTGATGGCGAAGTCGGCGTTGCCCGAGAGGGAAAAGTAGCCCACCGCGCCGCCGTAGGGACCTCGGTAGACCGGCTCGAACTCGTCGATGAGTTCCATGGCGCGAACCTTCGGGGCGCCGGTCAACGTTCCGGCCGGAAAGAGCGCGTTGAAGGCGTCGAAGGCGTCAAGTCCGTCTTGCAGTTCGCCGTCGACGTGACTGACGAGGTGCATGAGATGCGAGAAGCGCTCCACGTGGGCCAACTGCTCTACGCGAACCGTGCCGGGCTTGGCGACGCGACCAACGTCATTACGCCCGAGGTCGACGAGCATGACGTGCTCGGCGATCTCTTTTTCGTCGACCAACATCTCGGCCTCGAACGCGAGGTCCTCGGTTTCACTTGCGCCGCGAGGACGCGTCCCGGCGATCGGCCGCGTGCTCACGACGCCGTCGTGCACCCGCATCAACATCTCCGGCGAGGCGCCGACGATCTGGTGGATGCCCGAATCCAGGAGGTACATGTAGGGAGAGGGGTTGAGGGCGCGTAGGACGCGGTAGAGCGTGAGCGGATTGACGTCGCTGGCCCGTTGGAACTGTTGGCTCGGTACGACTTGAAAGACGTCGCCGGCGAGAATGTACTCCTTGGCGCGTTCAACGATCGCCCCGTACTCAGCGGCACTGAAGTTGGACAGTCCGGCAGCGATCGATCGAACGTCAACGCTGGACCGCAGTTGTGGCGCGGTGGCGACCAGGCGCTCGGCGTCGGAGACACGGCGCGCTGCGGGAGTCAGCAAGGTCGCCACGAGTTCGTCGAGACGAGCGCGCGACGCACGGTAGACGTCGCTCGCGTCGCTCTCACCGACGAGGGCGAGGACGACGACGGTGGTCGAGTGGCGTAGATGGTCGCAGATGAGCACCGCACCGGGAAACGAAAAATCGACGTCGGGCCAGACGGGACGACTCGCGCGACCCGGTAGCCGCTCGAGTCGGCGCACGTAGTCGTACGTCACGAAGCCAACCGCACCACCCACGAAGTCGGGGAGGTCGCTCGTGACGAAGGTTCGGTACTGCGCAAGAAGCGCGCGTAATTCGTCGAGCGGTTCACGTTCGCTCGTTCGCGTCACGTCCTCTTCGACCACCGTACGACCTTCGTGTGTCGTCAGGCGCCAGCGACGATCAAGTCCAATGAAGGAGTAGCGGCCCGTCGCTTCACCGATCGCCGCGCTTTCGAGGAGGAAGATGGCTCGTTCGCCGAGCTCTTGGTAGAGCGACACCGGCGTTTCGCGGTCGAGTTGCAGGGTCACGTGCAGGGGAACGACGTTGAACCCCTGCTCGGTGAGGTCGAGGAACGACGCGAGATCGAGAGGTTCCATGTCGAAAGGTTAGTGAACGCGCGTCCTAGGCTTGCACTACATGACCGATGGCCCCTCAATTCTCGTCGTCGACAACTACGACTCGTTCGTGTACAACCTCGTGCAGTACCTGGGCGAACTGGGCGCGCGCGTCACGGTGCGTCGCAACGACGAAGTCTCGGCGTCCGACCTGTCGGCGGCGTCCTACGACGGCGTGCTCATCTCTCCCGGACCGGGCTACCCCCGCGCGGCGGGGAACTGCCTCGAGATCATTCACTACTGCGCCGACGCCGACCTCGCGCTGCTCGGCGTCTGTCTTGGTCACCAGGCGCTCGCCGAGGCCTTCGGAGGCACGGTGAGCGTCGCGCCCGAGCTGTTGCACGGACGGGCCAGTCTCGTCACGCACGACAACGCGGGCGTGTTTCGTGGCGTGGCCAATCCACTCGTCGTCGGTCGCTACCACTCGCTCGTCGTGATGGACGAGGACCTACCCGACGTGCTCGAGGTCAGTGCTCGTTCGAACGGACTCATCATGGGCCTTCGTCACCGATCGCTCGACCTCGAAGGAGTGCAGTTCCACCCTGAGTCGGTGCTCACCCAAGACGGGTACCTGATGTTGGCGAACTGGCTCGAGCGTTGCGGGGCTATCGGCGCCGTAGCCCGGACGAAGGAGTTGGGACGTCGAGCCGATGACGTCCGAGCGGCGCTGCCCCAGCCGCGCCGCTGACGATCAGCGCAGAACGCCGTCGACACGTTGGGCGATACCGAGCGGGTTGTCGTCGCGCAGTGCCTCGGGCAGGAGTTCCTCGGGAATGCCCTGGTAGGTCACGGGCCGCAACCAGCGTTCGACGCCACTGGCGCCGACCGACGTCGCCGACGAGTTTGTCGTCGCGGGCCACGGACCTCCGTGGTGCATCGACCAACTGACCCCCACGCCCGTAGGGAAGCCGTTGGCGATGACGCGACCGGCCTTGGTCTGGCCGAGCTCCACGAGCCACGCGGCGTCGTCGTCACTGGCGCCAGTGAACACGCTGAACGTGAGAGCGGCGTCGGCGACCTCGAGAGCGCTCGAGAGTTCTTCACGGGTGAGGTAGCGAACGACGATCGCGAGTGGGCCGAAGCACTCCTCTCGAAGCGCTGTCGACTCCGGGTCCGCGAAGACCGACGCGGGAACCTCGAAGAGTTGTGCGCTCACGCTGGTACCGTCGCCTTCGCCACCGACGAGGCGATTGTTGCCGTCGACGTCGGCGATGGCGACAGAACCAGAGCGAAAGTGATCGGCGATGCCCTCGCTCAACATGGTCATCGGTGAGAGTTCCCCCAGTGCGTCCACGATCGCGGAGACGAGTGCGTCACCCGAAGGGTCTTGAGGGATGAAGAGAAGTCCGGGTTTGGTGCAGAACTGACCAACGCCCAAGGTCATCGAACCCGCGAAACCCGCGCCGATCTCGCTCGCGCGCTCCTTCGCGGCGGCGGGTGTGACGACGAGTGGGTTCGCGGCGCCTAGTTCACCAAAGAAGGGAATGGGAACCGGTCGTGCGTTCGCCCGCGCCCACAGCGCGCGACCCGCTAGCACTGAGCCAGTGAAGCCGACCGCGCGAATGGCGGGCGCTTCGACGAGAGCGACGCCCGCGTCAAAGCCGTAGACCAGTGCGAGAAGACCCTCTGGCGCTCCGCCCAGGCGAGCCCCGCGCACGAGTGCGTCGAAACAGGCCTGGCTCGTCGCGGGGTGAGCGGGGTGAGCCTTTATGACGACGGGACAACCCGCGGCGAGGGCCGAGGCGGTGTCGCCGCCGGGTACGGAGAAAGCGAAAGGGAAGTTCGAGCTCCCAAAGACGGCGACCGGTCCGAGGGGCACACGAAGTCGGCGAAGGTCGGGAAGTGGACCCATGGGCGAGTCCTTGGCGTGGTCGATCGACGCGTTGAGGAACGCGCCGTCGTCGACGACGTCCGCGAAGAAACGAAACTGAAAGCACGTGCGCCGAAGCTCACCCTCGAGTCGTGGTCGCCCGAGCGCGGTCTCGTCAAGGGCGAGGGTGACGAGACGATCGGCGTCGGCCTCGAGTTCGTCGGCCATCTCACGCAGTAACGCTGCGCGCCACGAAAGAGGTCGTCTCGCGAAGTCGAGAGCGACGGACGCCGCGAGATCGCTCAGTACGTCGACGTGCGCGGCGGACGTTTCGACCACGTCGAGCTCACTCTCGACGCCGGTTGCCGGATTCCTACTGACGACGTACGTCACGATTTCTCACTTTGCAAGTTGGGATAGATGAGCGCAGCACCGGGGTGCGGCGGACGAATGGTTACGAGGTTATGACCACAGAGCGACGCTAACGCCAATCGGTCCAGATGCTCGCCGTAGAAGGCGACGTTGGTGGGCGACAGCACGTACTCGCCCGTCCAATCCTCGAAGAGGAGACGGAGTCCATCCTCCTTCGTCCACCGCCAGATCTGGTTGGGCTGATAACACGAGATGAGGAGGCCACCCTGCGCGTCGAGGGCCAGTCCGTCGGGCACGCAGCGCTCCATCGGTATGACGAGGTCGAGTGGCCCGCCGCCGAGCGCCATCGCGCTGACCCCGGGGGCGCTCGATTCGACGAGCCAGAGCGTCGTTTCGTCGACGCACAGTCCGTTGGAGAACGACATCGGACGAGGTGACACGTTGGCGGTCGTGCCGTCAGGATCGATGACGAAGAGTTGGCCGGTGGCGTCGTTGAACGATCCAGAATCCGACACGTAGAGACGACCGTCGGGACTGAAGGACGCGTAGTTCGGATAGTCGATGGCGTCGCCAAAGGGTTCGTAAGTTCCGTCGTCCTTGACGCGCCAGACCTGGTGGTTGCCGGGGTCACAGACGTAGAGCGCGCCGCGCGCGTCCAGCGCGAGTCCGAGAAGCGCCCCGCCACGAATCGTCGTAGCAACGGTCGTCGTGCCGTCGAGCTCGACGCGGTAGACCTGACCGGCTTCGCCGCCCGCCCAAAGACAGTGGCGTTCGGGGTCCCAACAGACGCCCTCGACGTGGTCGAGATCGCTCGCGAGGACCTGGTAGTCGAACTCTGGGGCCATCGGGTTCGTCAAAGGGTGCGCCTTCTCAAGGTCACGCCCGTCTCGGCGTCAAAGAAGTGCGCGTGTTCGGGCGATATCTGCACCAAGAGTACGTCGCCCACCGCGACCTCGACGCGAGGTCCCATCTTCGCCACGAGCGACGCTTGGCGAGAGATGTCACCCAGCGCGACCTCATTGACCCGTGACGCGTTGGGGGACGAGTCCACCGGCGAGAGGTGGACCAAGATCTCGGCGCCGAGCGCTTCGCGCCGTTCTACCCTCGTTCTGATCGTGTTCGGGCTCGACGCGTCGGTGATGATGACGTCTTCGGGACGAACGCCCACGACGACATCGAGGCCCGACGGCGGCAACTCGTGTGACGACGTGTAGTGCCACGGGAGTTCGATGGTCTGGTCCCCGAAGTCAACCTCGACGCGATCGTTCCCGGGCCTCACGTGACAGCGGATCAGGTTCATCGGCGGCGAACCCATGAACCCTGCGACGAATTCGTTGACCGGATGGTCGTAGAGGTCTTGGGGCGTGTCGACCTGTTGAAGTTTGCCGCCGCGCAAGACCGCGACGCGATCGCCCATGGTCATCGCCTCAACCTGGTCGTGGGTCACGTAGACGGTCGCCACGCCCAACAGGCGCTGGATACGAGCAATCTCGAGGCGCATCTCCACGCGGAGCTGGGCGTCGAGGTTGGAGAGCGGTTCGTCCATGAGGAACGCTTGAGGACTGCGGACGATGGCGCGCCCCATCGCGACGCGTTGGCGTTGGCCACCGGAGAGCGCCTTGGGGCGTCGATCGAGGTAGTCGGTGAGATGGAGGATCGACGCGGCCTCGCCCACCTTGCGCTTGATCTCGCTCTTGGAGTCACCGCGTATCTTGAGGGCGAAACCGATGTTCTTCTCCACCGACATGTGCGGGTAGAGGGCGTAGTTCTGAAAGACCATCGCCACGTCGCGATCTTTAGGCAAGACGTTGTTCACGACGGCGCCGCCGATGGAGAGCGAACCCGACGTGATGTCCTCGAGTCCGGCCAACATCCGAAGTGCCGTCGTCTTGCCGCAGCCCGAGGGCCCGACGAGCACCATGAACTCGCCATCCGCGACGTGCAACGAGAGTTCGTCGACCGCGCGGATGTCATCGCCGAAAGTCTTGGTCACCGCGTCGAAGGTGATCTCTGCCATTAGTTACTGCTCCTTAGTCGAAAGGTGAAAGTGTTCCTCATCGGTCAATACCCATGGTGAGACCCTTCACGAGGTAGCGCTGGAACGCTAGATAAACGAGCATCGCCGGTAGTGCGCTGATGAGCGAACCCGCCATGAGTTCGGGTATCGACGTCGTGCGGCCGGCCGCGAGTACGGCGAGTCCCACGGTGATCGGCCGCTCCGACGTGTTCTGGATGAAGAGGAGTCCGACGAGGAGATCGTCCCAAATCTGAATGAACTGCAAGACGGTCACGGTGGCGATGGCGGGCACGGCGATGGGCACGACGAGGCGCCACAACGCGCCGAAATAACTGAGTCCGTCGACGATGCCCGCTTCGATCAACTCGTCGGGCACGCCTCGGAAGTACGTGGTGAAGAGAAAGACGGAAAACGGCGTGCCGAGCGCCGCGTAGACGAGGATCGCGCCCGAGTAGCCACCGGTGAGGCCGAGTTTCGTGACGTTCACGAACTCCGGCATCAAGATCGCCTGCAAGGGCACCATCATGGCGCTCACGATCACCAGAAAGACGGCGCTCGACGTGCGAAAACGTAGCTTGGAGAAGGCGAAACCAGCCGGCAGACCAACGAGCAGGATGATGAAGATCGACGCGGCGCACACGATGGTGGAGCTGAGAACCTCTTGACCAATGGGTATCGTCGCCGTGAGGCCCGTCCAACTCAACCAGGAGAAGCCCTGACCCGCGAGGAACTGTGCCTCGGACTTGAGACTCGTGACGATCATCACCCAGAACGGGTAGAGCATGATGACCGCGATGGCCATCATGGCGATGAAGAGCACCCAGCGTCCGACTTTCGAGCGACCCGTGCGCGGCGGCCGCGTCGGCGTCGTTGGTACGTCGGATTCGGTGGGCGGCGTCAAGAGCGACGTCATTCGTTCGATCCAATCAATCGGAGTTGGACGACGCCCACGATCCCCGTGAGGACGAACAAGATGAGTCCGTACAGCGCGGCCGTGCCGAAGTCGCCTTGGTTGAAGCCGGTCTGGTAGATGAGGAACTCCATCGTCGTCGTTGCGTAGCCGGGACCACCACCGGTCATAACGAAGATGAGGCTGAAGAGGGCGGAGAAGAGCGCGATCACGGTCATCACGAACGCGAGCTGGATGAATCGACTCAGGTGGGGGAGGGTGATGCTGCGAAAGATCCGCCAGCGTCCGGCGCCGTCGATGCGCGCCGCCTCTTCGAGAGTCGGATCGAGTGTCGCGAGACCGGTGAGAAAGAGCATGGTGTTGGTGCCGATCATCGTGAAGACGAAGGTGATGCCGAGCGCGCTGAGCGCCGTCGACTCGTAGCCCAACATATTGGTGTTCACGTGCGAGAAGCCCAACGCGTGGATGATCGAGTTGAGCGTCCCCTGGTACGCGAAGAATCGCTCGGCGACGAGGCCGAGCACGACCCACGAGATAGCGGTCGGTAGGAAGTAGATCGAGCGAAAGACGCGCCACCCCGCTACGCGTTGGTGCAACAAGACGGCGATACCGAGCGGAAGACCGAGCGCGAAAGGTACCGCGAGGAGAAGGAGGGCGTTATTTCGGAGCGCCGTCCAGAGATTGGTGTTGTGAAACGCCTGACTCCACGTGGACGGTCCGATCCACGTCGACGTCAAACCGTTCCACTGGGTGAAGGAGTAGTACACCGCCTGGCCGATCGGTACGCCGATGAAGCCGATCACCAGCGCGATCGCGGGCAGCGCGAAGAGAAAGCCGGCGACCTGGCGTCGTCGTTTCAGCGTCATGCGCCGCACGCGCGGCGCGTTCGTGGCTATGACACTCATGTGGCGACTTCGTTCACTCAGTTTCCATTCAGATTAAATGGCCGACCCCACCCAACTCGATCGTCTGAGTCGGGTGGGGTCGGCGACAACGTACTGCTCAACCGGCAAAGCCCTTCTTGCTGCGTTGGGCGGCTGGCAACTGCTGCCAGGCCTGGGCCATGTTCTGCAGGGCCGAGAGAGGCGACTGCTGATTGGCGAGCACCGCGGGCAACACCTTGTCCGCTGCGTTACCGACGTTGACCTGGATGTAGTTGTCCATCATGGGGTACGGCGTCAGGTGGTCCTTCGTGACGAAGTTCAGCATCTGCTGGTTCACGGGGTTCGTCGTGCTGAGGCCCTTGATGTCCGGGATGAGACCGGCGTTGTTGATGATGCCACCGGCTTGGGTCGTCGTGAGGAAGTCCAGGAACTTGAAGGCGTCGACCTTGTTCTTCGAGTACTTCGTCACCGAGAAGCCGTCTCCGGGGTACTCGACGACTCCCTTGATAGGCGTGACAGAGTACGGCGGTACGAAGGCCGCGACGTTGCTGCCCATCGTGGTCGTGTACTGCTTCGTGTCCCACGTCCCGTCGACCATCATCGCCGCCTTGCCCTTTTCGAACTGCTGGATGTTGGCGGTGTTGGTGAGCACGTCACTGTTCGTGTAGCCGTCCTTTTGCAACGTCGCCCAGTTCTTCAACTGCGAGACGTTGGCCGCTGACGTCCACGGAATGGCGCCGTCGTAGAGGCCCTTCCAGTTGACCAACGAGTGAGCGCCGATCATCAGGTAGCTCATGTCGTACCAGGGGTAGAACTCGGTGCTGATGGCTTGTCCGCCGTTGCCGTAGACGATGGGCTGCACGCCGATGGCCTTCAGCAACTTGCAGTCGGCCATGAGCTGTGCCCAGTCCGTCGGCACCGTCTTGATGCCGGCTCTCGCGAAGAGCTTCTTGTTGTAGAAGCCAATGTAGAACTGCGTTTCCAAGGGCATCACGTAGGCGCCCTGGGACGCGTCAAAGTTGGGCGCTTCCCACTGCAGGCCTTCCATCTTCGCGAGGTCCGCGGCGGGAACGTTGCCCTTCAAGTTCACGAGATAGCTCGAGTACTGGAGGTCGTAGATGCCCGTCCACATGACCGCGAGGTCCGGTCCATTGCCCGAGACCGCGGCCGACTGGAGCAACTGGAAATAATTCGTGCCCGGTTGGGCGACGATCTTGATGCTGATGTTCGGGTTCAGCTTCTCGAAGGCCTTGACGAGGTTCGTCGTAGCCACCGCGTTCTGCTCAGTACCGTAGTTCTGCCAAAGCGTCAAGGTCGTTGTGGAGCTGGCGGAGGCTGGTCCGGTGGCGTAAAACGTCCCCGCCAGCATCAAGGC
Organism: Acidimicrobiales bacterium; assembly: GCA_035949355.1. GTDB lineage: Bacteria > Actinomycetota > Acidimicrobiia > Acidimicrobiales > RAAP-2 > RAAP-2. The sequence continues at coordinate 23,986 of DASZIH010000033.1, read as the reverse complement.
AGCCGCCGCCGCCCCAATTCCTCTGGTTCGTATCCGTTTCAAGGTTGTTCTCCCATAAATAACTCGAAGTTCACGGTGAACTCCAACTCTCTTGAAGCTTGCACTTCTCAAGACCTCCCTACAACTGGTTCGACCAAGCGCGGCGACTGGCCGCTCGGTTGAGCCAAGAAATCGAAGTCGCAGCCCTCGGGCGCCTGCGTGACGTGGCGTCGATAGAGCTCGACGTAGCCGCGCTGGATCTCTTTCGGTTCGAGACCCACCGTTCGACGTGCGGCGAGGACTTCGTCGCTGACCTCCAGTTCGATGACGCCGGCGTCGGCGTCGACGCGAATGACGTCACCGTCTCGTACGAGTCCAATGACCCCGCCGACGGCCCCTTCGGGCGCGACGTGCAAGAAGACGGTGCCAAAACTCGTACCGCTCATACGCGCGTCAGTGACGCGAACCATGTCGGTGACGCCGCGTTCGAGGAGAGGTTCGGGGATGGGAATCATGCCCCACTCGGGCATGCCGGGTCCACCGACAGGTCCCGCGCCGCTGAAGACGAGCACCGCGTCCTCGGGGCACTGAGAACCGGGTCCGGTTCGTTCGGCGAGGCCGGCGTAGTTCTCGATGACGTAGGCCGGTCCGCGGTGTTTGAGCAGCGACGGTGTCGCGGCGGAACGTTTGATGAGCGCTCCCGAGGGAGCGAGGTTCCCTCGCACGACGCGAAAGGCTCCCTCGTCGTCCACGGGTGAGTCCGTGTCGTGAACCACGCCGTTCGCTGGTTTCGCGTTCGCCTGTGTGTGGCCCATCGTGTGGCCGTTGGCGAGGACGGCGTCGGCGTGCAGGCGACCGCCCAGAGCACGAAAGACGGTCGGTAGGCCACCCGCGACGTCGAGGTCTTCCATGAGGGCGCTGCCCGATGGCTCGACGTCAACGATCACCGGGGTACGCCGACTCAGCTCATCAACGTGGTCCAAGGCGAGAACGAGACCGAGCCGACGAGCCATCGCCGTGAGGTGAATGACGGCGTTGGTCGAACCGCCAATAGAACTGAGGACGACGAGCGCGTTCTCCAACGACTCGCGCGTCACCTGGCGAGAGGCGCTTGAGCCTTCACGAACGAGGTCGACGCTGCGACGTCCGAGGAGACGCGCGATCTCGACGTGGCGCTCGTCACCCGCCGGAATCGACGACGATCCAGGCCACGTGAGTCCGAGTGCCTCGGCGATCGCTCCCATCGACGACGCGGTGCCCATCGTGTTGCACGAACCCTTCCCGAGCGTGAGCGCCCGTTCGAGGTCGGCCCAGCGTTCGTCGGAGAGATGACCCGCGCGACGTTCGTCCCACAAGCGCCAGAGGTCGGTGCCCGTACCGATGCGGCGACCTTCGAACACGGCGACGGGCCGCGGCCCCGAGACCAACAACAGCGTGGGCACGTTCGTGCTGAACGCCCCCATCAACGCGCCGGGCACGGACTTGTCGCACGCCGCTAACACCACGACGGCGTCGATCGGCTGGCTACGCAGTGACTCTTCGAGTTCGATGGACAACAGGTTGCGGTACAGCATCGACGAGGGTTTCATGAGGTCCTCGCCGAGGGACATCACGGGGAACTCGACGGCGACCCCGCCCGCCTCGGCGACGCCCGCTTTCAGCGGGGCGATGAGGTGCGCCAGGGGTTGGTTGCAGGGATTTAGGTCGCTCGCGGAGTTGGCGATACCGATGATCGGTCGACCACCTTTCGCGTCGACGTCGGCGCCGCCCATGCGCAACGCGACGCGACTATCGAGCGCGACTTCGTCGTCGCCTCGCACCCAGCGGTCGCTGCGTAAGGTCACGGCTCGGGAACGCCGATACCCTCAGCGCCGGGCTTCGAGATCGTGAGGTCTAGTGAGGACAGGTCCAGCCACTCGAGGGCGATTTGGGCACGACGCACTTTCTCTCGAACGTTGCCCACGACGTCGTCGCGGACTTGCTGGCCCGCCGGGTAGACCGGGCGAGCGTTTCGAAGTCCGAATTTCGCGTAGAGCGGAGCGGCGACCAGAGCGATCTCGGCGAGCTCGTGGCCGCGTACGACGCCGCCCATGGAGTCGGGTGATTCGAGGTACAGGTCTATTGGCGCGTCGGAAAGGGTGCGAATCTCCGCGAGCTCGCCGAGCGAGATGTCACTCGGCACGTTCACGGTAGTGCCACCGAGAGCGACGAGTTGGCGGAACGTGACGGGATTCGACGGCGCCAACACCGCGGAGATCTTCCACACGATGTTGCCGGGAAGTTCGCCCGCGTGCACCATTGACGTGAGGATCTCCATGAGGCCCGGATCGGCGATGAGAAAGCCTCGGATTCCTGCGTCGACGGCACGCTGGATGTCCTCGACGGCGTAGCGCAATTGGTGAAACCCTCGCAGTCGCCCCGAGAAGAGAAGTCCGTCGGGACTACGCACGGCCCCGCCGATGCCGAACTCCTCGCGAGGTCCGACGAAGAGATTGACCTCGATGCCCTCGTCGGCCCCAATCTGAGCCATCGCGGCGAGATCGACCTTCGAGAGCAACATGGCACCACTTCCTTGAGAGGCGCGGTGAATGGGGACCTTGCGATCGCGCGCCTCGTCGACCACTGCTCGCAAGGCGTCCGGGTTCTCGACGCTCGGGATCTCGATTCGAAAGTGGGCTCCGTCAGGGAAACGAGCCTCACTCGGCCTCAACGCGTCGCCCTTCGCCCCGACGTGTCGCGACAGCGCGGCGGATCCTCGTGGGCTACCAGCACCGTTAGTCATGTTCAACCTTTCTCTCGCACTACTGCAATACTTTCAGCGCACTTCGGCGTGATCCGTGTGGACCTTCGAGGGTCGGCCACGACTCCGTAGGCGTAAGCCATTCGAGACGCTCGTTCACGAGGTACGTTTCTTCGATCTTCGCGCCACCGCGAAGGCTGGGGTTCCACGCCACCGCGGTGTTGGCGGTGCGCGCAAGATTCCAAAATGGTGAAGTGTCAAGTGTTGGGGCGAGTTCGAACTCGCGTTGTTCGTAGCCAATGGGGCCACCTTGAAAGTGCTCTCGCCAGGCTCCGGGTTGACCTGCCGAGTCGTAGCCGCACGCGAGGGCCTTCAGCGTGTCGCCCCACGTCCCTCCGGGCAGCGACTCGTCGAGGATGGCGTCGTTGACGACGTCAAGCGACTTCATCAGCGTGACGATGTCGTCGTCCTTGTGACGAACGCACACGCGCGTCGCGGCGACGTGCAGTCCTGCTCGCTTCGCGACAACGACCGCCATGATCGCGTCGTTGAGTACGTCGCCAACGGCGAGAGGGTGGCGCAAGGTGCGCAGGCGATCGTCGCCGCCGACGATGAGACAGACGGCCTTGGCGCCCTCGGCCTCGAGCGTGGCGCTGATGACGGCCGCCGTGTCGAAGTCCGATGAAACGCCTGGTCGCCACGCGTCGATGCCCGCGCCCAGGGCGGCACCCACCAAGGCCCCGAGCTCGCGAAGCTCTTCTTGCTCGGCGTTCGAGAGGTTGAGTCTCGTGGTGATGAGGTGGTCTCGGATGTTGTCCCCAATGGCGTCGTTGTCACTGAGGAGAACGGTTTCGTCAACGTCGGCGTACGCGCACGCCAGCGCGAGCGGCGCCTTCGCGTCGTACCACGGAGCCGTCAGAACGTCCCAGCCCAACGAACGGACGTGGAAGTCACCTTCGAATCTCGGTGCTTCGATCTCGTTCGTGATGAGTGCGGACCCGTGCGCGGTGTCGAGGATCCACAGCGGGTCACTGCTCGCCGTGAGGTCGACGGGGTCCGACATACCGCCACTTCGCCAATTCACACAACCGGGCGAGGTCAAGAGAAGTGGTCGTGCGTTGAAGTCGTCACGCAACTTCTCCGTCGCGCGTTTCGCCGCGCTCTCTCGCTCACCCATGCGGGCAAGTCTGTTCGGCTGTGCAAAACGCGTGTCGGAATTGATAAGTGCATCCAAGCACGTTGCGAGCGTGCGGTCAAGTTATGGTTCATCGTTAACACAATATTTCCGTATAGTGTTTTGCCATGCCGAACATGAGTAGGACCGTTGACGAGAATCGATACCAAGTCCAGTCCGTGGCGCGCGCCGCGACTCTGCTCGACGAGATCGCGAACCACGGAGCGGGAGGGCTGAGCGTCACGGAGATCGCCGAGCGACTCGGTGTCGCGAAGAGCACGGCGCTCGCACTCGCTCGAACGCTCTCGGCTGCGGGACTCCTACGCGGCGTCGACCCAGGACCTCGTTATGTTTTGGGACTCAACCTCCTGAGGCTCGGTGACCTCGTCGGTCAACAGACGTCGATAGCGGAGTTGGGATTACCGACGCTGCGTGATCTCTCGAAGGTCACGGGTATGACGGCGCGTCTCGCGATGAATGAAGCCGGCTATCCGGTCTTCCTGGAACGCATTGACGGCGAGGGCTCGATTCGATTCCACGCTCCGCTCGGACAGCGTGAGGAACCGCACGCGACGGCCGCGGGCAAAGCGATTCTCGCGCACCTCCCCGACGTCGACGTTCGACTTTTGATCGGTGAAGCGGGCATGGCGCGCTACACGCCCAAGACCTTGACGGACGTCGAGTCGCTCATGAGCGAGCTCGAACGCGTGCGAAGTGAGGGATACGCGTTGGACGACGAGGAAGAGGCGGAAGGCGTGTTCTGCGTAGGTTCGGCCTTCTTCGATCACCAAGGTCAGTGCGCGGGAGCGCTCAGCGTCACGGGATTGAAGGTGGACTTGCCCCTTCGCGAAGTTCGCCAGTTGGGCGTCACCGTTCGAGAGCACGCCGACCGATTGAGCTTGATGCTCGGAGGTGTTCGACCGCGAGGAGTCCAGTGAAAGCCTTCGTCGTGCGCGAACCCGGTGACGTCGCGCTTCGTGAATGGGTTGCTCCCAAAGAGGTTGAAGGCGAGGTGCTCGTCACGCCGCTTCTCGGTGGCGTCTGCGGCACGGACCTCGAACTCATCGACGGCTCGATCGACGCATCGTACGTCCGCTACCCACTCGTCCTTGGTCATGAGTGGGTGGGTCGACTCGAAGCCGACGTCGCGGGCGTTGGACCCGTGGGCACACGAGTCGTCGTCGAGGGAATAATCCCGTGTGGCGAGTGCGACGCGTGCCTTCGTGGCGCGAGCAACCTTTGCGAACAGTACGACGAGATCGGTTTCACCCGTCCGGGCGCGCTGGCCGAACACGTGAGCGTGCCCACGGGACTCGTCCACGCCCTCGACGCCGGCGTAGCGCTCGACGACGCCGTTCTCGTTGAACCCATGGCGGTGGTGTGGCGCGCTCTGACAAGAGTGCCGCTTCGACGCGGACTTCGCGTCGGTGTCATTGGTGACGGTACGATCGCGCTCCTCGCGGCGTACCTCGTGCGACTCTTCGACCCGTCGAGCGTCACCGTCATCGGGCGTCGCGCGGAACAGCGTGACTTGGCGTCGAGCGCGGGCGCTGACGAATTCTTGGTGCGTACGCCGGACGCGTCGTTCGATCTCGTGATCGAAGCGGCCGGTACGGGTGCCGCCGTGACGTCAGCGGTCGAACGCTGTGCGCGAGGAGGAATGGTGATCCTGCTCGGTCTGCCCCCTCACGGCACCAGCGTCGCCCTCGCACCCGACCATCTCGTGAACAATGACGTGATCATCCAAGGAAGTTTCTCGTACACGCGAAGCGCCTTCGCCGACGTGGTCGAACGTGTTAACAGTGGCGCGCTGCGCCCGTCATTCCTCATCACGCACCGCTACACGCTTGACGACGCGCCTGCGGCCGTCGAGGCGCTTCGGGGCAACGTCTCGACGGATGAACCTCGAGGCAAGGTCGTCATCGACCTCTCAGCCTCCTAGTCGAAGCGCTGGCCGACGCCGAACCGGGTCTCGACGACGTCGCCGTCTTGGAGTTCCACGCGGTACGCGCCAGGACCGGACCGCACGTCTACGGCGGTGTCGGACACGACCAGGGTGGGCTCAGTACCTTCGTACCAAACGCCCACGTGATCGTCGGTGGCGTACGCGATCGGTGGCAGTGTTCCGTCGCGCAAGAGTTGGTGCAGGAGCGGTCGACGTTGCGCTTCGGAGTCGTAGTGCACGCCGTTCGCGTAGGGGAGGAAGCCCAGTGCGTTGGTGACGGGCTGAAGGGCGGGACCGAACGAATCGGTCGTGCCGCCCAAGTGCCAGCAGAGACTGCCCGCTGAGACGCCGCCCAAGATGACGCCACTCTGCCACGCTTCGCGCATCGCGTCGTCGACACCGTGCAGTCGCCACAGCGCCAAGAGGTTCGCAACCGATCCTCCGCCGACCCACACGAAGTCACTGCCGCCAAGTCGTTCCAAGGGGTCCGCCGAGGGCTGGGGAAAGACCTTGAACTCCGTGACGTCGCAGCCCGCCGCGTTGAAGGCTTCGTAGAGCAGCGCGTAGTAGAGGCTCGGATCGCCACTCGCCGTTTCGACGAGGCACACGCGCGGGCGATCCTTCTTGGTGAGCGCGAGACCGTCGAGGATCATCTGTCCAAGGCGCCAGGACATCTGAACGGGCCCGGCGACCATGCCGCCCGACGTCGCGAGGATTCGAGGAGTTTTCATGCCACAGTCTTATCGCACGGTGGAACAGACGCTGTCGCGACACGCTGTCTAGGATTCGACCTACGCCTCGACGACGAAAGGGGACTCATGACCATGAGTGCAGCGGATCTTGACGCGCTGATCGACGAACTGGTTGCGGACTTTCCTCCCTCGTCGACGCCCCCGATTACGTTCCTGGCTGAGCAGTTCGATCGAGGACTCGCGTGGGCTCACTTTCCCCTCGGCAACGGTGGGCTCGGACTCTCGCCAGCCGATCAACTCCACGCGCTGCGTCGCCTTTCGAAGCTCGGCGCGCCGAGCGCCGTGGGACGAAACGTCATTGGCTACGGGATGGTGGCCCCCACGCTCGTCACGCACGGCACCGAAGAGCAGAAACAGCGATTCCTCCGGCCGCTCTTCACGGGCGAGGAGATCTGGTGCCAACTCTTCTCGGAGCCGGGAGCCGGTTCAGACGTCGCCGGGCTCGCGACACGCGCGGAGCGCGACGGCGACGAGTGGATCGTCACAGGACAGAAGGTCTGGACGACGCTGGCGCACGAGTCGGCGTTCGGTCTCTTGATCGCGCGCACCAACCCCGACGTGCCCAAGCACAAGGGCATCACGGCGTTTCTCGTCGACATGCACGCGCCTGGCGTGCAGGTGTTGCCGCTCTTTCAGGCGACGGGCGAAGCGGAGTTCAACGAGTGTTTCTTCACTGAGACGCGCGTGCCCGACAACCGGCGCTTGGGTGGCGTTGGCGAAGGTTGGGCTGTGTCGATCACCACCTTGATGAACGAACGGGTCTCCATCGGGGGGACGGTACCGCCGCGCGGGTCGGGTCTCATCGGTGAAGCGCTCAAGATCTGGCGTCAGCGATGGACGACTCGCGCGGACGCGCACGCGCACGCCGTTCGCAGTGACCTCATGCAGGCGTGGGTGCGCAACGAAGTCGCTCGACTGACGAACTGGCGAGCGAGCGACCTACGTCGTGCCGGCACGCCCGGACCGGAAGGTGCCGTCGCGAAGTTGGCCTTCGCCGAGGAGAATCAGCGCACGAGCGAACTCTGCGTCAATCTCATGGGCTCCGAGGGGATGCTCTACGGCTCGAACTATCCGCAAATTCGCCCTACCGAGTCGGCGATGACGGGCGGCGACATGCGAAAGGCCTTCATCCGCATGCGCGCGAACTCCATCGAGGGTGGGACGAGTGAGGTCATGCGCAACATCATTGGCGAACGCGTACTCGGACTGCCCGGCGAACCACGCAACGACAAGGACGTCGCGTGGAAGGACGTACCTCGCAGTTAAGGAGCGACTACTTGGCCACTAAGTACTCGTCGAAGAAGTCGAGTGCGCGACCGAAGGCGTCGCGCGCGGCCTCCTCGTTGTAGGCGGCGGGACGAGCGTCGCAGTGAAAGCCGTGACCGGCGTTCGCGTAGCGAACGACGTCCGTCGAGACGGGTGCACGTGCCGCAGCCTCTCGCAGCGCCTCGACGTCCTCAATAGGTATGCCCGCGTCGAGGTCGCCGAAGAGCCCGAGCCACGGTGACTTGAGATTTGGCGCTAGCTCGCGCAGGGGTGCAAGGCCCATGCGTGGCGCTCGCACGCCGCCGCCGTAGAAGGTGACCGCCGCTCCGACGCTCGTCAGCGTGGCGGCGTAGAGGGCGACCGAACCTCCCATGCAGAAGCCGACGACACCGATCGAGGAGGGACCGTACCCGAGCGACTTCAGAAAGTCGGTCGTGGCGTTCAGGTCGTTGGTGAGGCCCTCGGCCGTCAGTTCGGCGATTAGCGACTTCGCGCGATCAACGTCGTCGTAGGGTACTTCCGGGGCGCCGCTTCGATGGAAGAGGTGCGGCGCCGCGACGAAGAAACCCGCGTCGGCAAAACGATCGGCGACGTCACGAATGTGATCGTTGACACCAAACGCTTCCTGAAGAACGATGAGGGCGCGCGGCGACACCGTCGAACCGGTGGCGTAGACGGGAAAGCGAGGCGAGCGCTCCGTCTCGCTCACGCGAAGTTCGGGCCTTCGGTCCTTGAACGCTTGAGTTCGTAGAAGCCCGGCGTGCTCGCGACCAGCACGACGCCGTCGTACAGCTTCCCGGCCGCTTCGCCCTTGGGTGCGGGCGTGACCACGGGACCGAAGAACGCGACGTCACCGACGTGGATGACGGGCGTACCGACGTCGTAGCCCACGGGGTCCATGCCCTTATGGTGGCTCACGCGAAGTGCGTCGTCGAACTCGGTACTCGTCGCGGCGTCAGCGAGCGACGCTTCGAGACCAACGTCGGCGAGTGCCTCCGCGATGAACTTCTCGGAATCCTTCTCTCCTTGCACGTGGTGGCGAGTCCCCATGGCGCTGTAGAGAGGTTCGACGACCTTGTTGCCGTGGCGCTCTTCGGCCGCGATGAGGACCCGGACGGGTCCCCAGGCCTTGGCGAGCAGCGCAACGTACTCGGGCGAGAGTTCGCGTCCTTCGTTCAACATCGCGAGACTCATCACGTGAAAGTTCACTTCGAATTCACGGACCTGCGCGGCTTCGAGGAGCCAGCGCGAAGTCATCCAGGCCCAAGGGCAGAGGGGATCAACCCAGAGGTCGACGTTCTTGGTCATAGGGGGTCCTTACTTTGTGGCGTGCGCTTTTAACACAGTAATGACCGCGTTCGTGACGCCAACCGCCGTCGGAAGATCGAGCATCTCGTCTATGGCGTGCGCGTTGGAGTGTGGCCCGCCGACGCCGGTTGCCACGAACTGGACACCGGGATAACGCTTCGCGAGTGCGGAGAGAAAGGGGATTGAACCACCTTCTCCGGTGAAGCCCACGGTGCGACCGAAGGCGTCGAGTGAAGCCTGCTCGAGAGCTGGCTCGAGCCACGGCGCCAACGTGGGCGCGACCCAACCATCGCCCGACGAGTCGATTTTGACGGTGATTCGCGCGTTCGACGGCGGGTCGATGGTGAGCATACGTACAACCGCGGCACCGGCGACGTCCGCGTCGATGCTCGGCGGAAGTCGAAACGACAGAACCGCAGTCGTGAAGGGTCGAAGGACGTTGCCCGCGATATCGGGTGAAGGAAGTCCGCCCATGCCGATCACCGACAGTGTCGGGTACCACGTTCGGCGAAGGAGTCGCTCCTCCGCGCTCGAGCCCATCAACGTCACGCCCTCGACGAGGGGCAGGTCGTCCGCGATGACGTCGCCGAACTCTTGCGCGATGTCGTGGGCCGACTTGGTGTCGGCGGCGGGAATGGTGGCCCACATCTCCTCGACGAGAACCTCGCCGGTGCTCGAGTCCTCGACGCGATCGAGGAGCTGACGAAGTACGCGAAACGATGAGGGCACGACGCCACTCACTGAGCCACTGTGCTGTCCCTGTTCGAGCACCTGAACGGTGACCTCGACGTTCACCATGCCCCGTAGTGAGGTCGTGACCCAGAGCCGGTCGTAGGTGAGTGCGCCCGAGTCGAGACAGATGAGGAGTTCCACGTCGCCCAGATGATCGGCGAGTGCGTCGAGATACGCCGCGAGATCCGGACTTCCGCTCTCCTCGCTCGCTTCGATGAGGACGACGCAACGACCGTGAGGGATGTTGTTCGCTTCCATCGCCTCGATGGCGCTGAGTGCGGAAAACAGTGCGTAGCCGTCATCCGACACGCCGCGCGCGTAGAGTCGATCGCCGCGGCGAACGGGCGCGAAGGGGTCAAGTCCCTCGGACCAGTCACCGAGAGGCGGCTGCTTGTCGAGATGGCCGTACAACACCACCGTGGCGCCGTCACCAGCTGTCGAGTCGACGGTGACGACGAGGGTTGGCGTGCGACCTGGGAGGCGATGAATCGTCACGTCGAAACTGGCGAGCTGGCGAGCACGTGCCCAGGAGGCGAGCAGTTCCGCGGCCGCGTTCAGATGACCGTTCTCCGCCCAGTTGGTATCGAACATGGGCGACAGCGACGGTACCGCGCCAAATGCTGTCAGGGCGTCGAGGGCGGTCTCTTCGAAATCGTGGAGGGTAAGTAGGGGCATCCCAGCGAGATTACTGTGCGCGCTGGAGTCGAATGACGTGCCAGCAGTACCACGCGACGTCAGAGCGAACGCCTTCGAAAAGGTCGCCCTTCTTTTGAAGTTCAGCTTCGCTCACCATCTCGTCGAGACCATGAAGTTGCGACCAGCCGTTACGAACACCGAAGTCCCCCGCGGGCCAAACGTCGTGTCGCGCCAGCGTGTGCATCAGGTACATCTGGGCGGTCCAGGGTCCAATGCCGCGCACCGCCACGACGTCACGCAGCACGTCGGCGTCGGACATCCGGCCGTGATGGACGAGTCGAATGCGCCCATCCAGCGCTCGATCGGCGAGGTCGAGCATCGCCGCAGCCTTGGCGTTCGAGAGCCCGACGTTTCGCAGGTCGGTGTGACCGACTCGCTGAATGGTGACGGCGCTCACGTCGCCTCCACAGAGATCGATGACGCGCTGGTGAATGGTCGCGGCGGCCTTCGTGGCGAGAAGTTGGCCGGTGATCGCGCGAGCCAACGTGGGGAAACGTTGCGACACGGGGCTGCTCTTTCGAAGGGGCGGGGGACCGGCGACGTCGATGAAGCTCTTCAGGGCGCGATCTCGCTGGCCGATGACGACGGCGATCTCCTGGGGCGTGAGGGGTGCGGACACGAAACGACTATTGCAGAGTCGTGGTGGGCAGGTACACGCCTTCGGGAACGTTCGTGGCGTGCGTGACGACGTCCACCAACAAGGCGTGAATGGCCCGCACCGGCGCAGCGGGAAATCCGAAGCGACGACTCGCGAGCACGACGCGGCGCTTGGCGATGTTCTCTATGGGCAGCGCGACGAAGTTGGCTCGCAGGTGTGGCGACAGCATGGTGGCTGGCAGGATCGATGGGCCGTGGCCGTCGAACGTCATAGAGGCGATCGTGCGAAGACCGTCGAGCTCGATGATCGCGTTCATCTCGACACCCGCTTGACGCGCGGCTTCGTCGATCTCTCGGCGAATAGGTGTCCCGCGCATCGGCAGGAGAATGTCGTAGTTGATCAACGTGGAAAAGGGGAGTGGTCCTTTCATCGAGGCCAGTGGGTGATCACGAGGCGCGATGACGACGAGGTCTTCGGTGAAGAGATCGACCTCGCTCAACTCGTCGGCCATCACGGGCCAGGCGAGGACCGCGAGGTCGAGTTGGCCGTTGACGAGACGCGGCTCGAGCGCGGAGTTCGTTCCTTCGCTGATTCGAAGGTTGATCTTTGAGTAGCGAAGCCGAAGATTCTCGAGCAGCAGGGGAACGACCCAACGACCCGCGGTTCCGATCATCCCGAGCGTGACCTGTCCGCGGATGTCGGCGTTGAGTTCAGAAACGTCCGAGGCGATGGCGCGAAGTTCGCGCAGGATTCTCCCGGCCCGTTCCACGACGATGACGCCCGATTCGGTCAAGTTTCCCGTCGCCCGGTTCACGAGTTCGGTGCCCAAATCACTCTCGAGACGCGCGACGCGATTCGAGATGTTTGACTGCACCGTCCCCAACGCTTCAGCCGCGCGAGAGAAGGTTCCGTTCTCCGCGATGCTGACCAGGGCTTCTAATTGGCGGATTTCCATGTATCCAGTATAGAGATGGAAGGTATCTCGTCCATTCGCTTGCGAGATACACGGCGGGACGGCATACTCGTATCAGCCTGTATTACTCAAACCCCCCCTTGAGTAATCAGAACGCTTTGCAAAAGGACCAACCACCCCCCCGGTTGGTCCTTTTGCGTTTTCTGGTTGTTAGCGTTGGCTCAATGCCACGTGAGACCAACTTTCGCGATGACGTCGCGAAAGTTGCCGTTCGAGCCGTCAATATTCTCTCTCGGGTTACGTCTCGAGGTTCTGGCACCGTCATCGGTGGACGCGCCGGTCTCGCCATCGCGCCCGACCTGCTGAAGAACCTTGCGCGTGGTCGCGACGTGGTCCTCGTCAGTGGCACCAACGGAAAGACGACGACGACCGCCATGATCGCCGCTGGCTGGGGCGGAAAGGTCGCGACCAACGATACGGGATCGAATATGCGCGAAGGACTCGTCGCGGCCCTCGTAGCGTCCAAGAGCCGTTCGGTCGCGCTCGAGGTCGACGAGGCGTGGCTGAGCGATGTCGCGCGCGCGACGAGTCCGAAAGTCATCGCGCTGTTGAACCTCTCGCGTGACCAACTCGATCGCGCGAACGAAGTGCGTCAGATCGCCGAACGATGGCGCGAGTTACTCGCGGATCTCGGCGACGTGATGGTGGTGGCGAACGCCAACGATCCACTCGTCGTGTACGCCGCGGAGCTCGCGCGCAACGTCGCGTGGTGCGACGTGCCGACGCCGTGGACGACCGACGCCGTCTCTTGTCCACGCTGTACCAAGCCGTTGAGCTTCGTTGGCGGTACGTGGTCGAGTGAGTGCGGCTTCGCGAAGCCCCAGGTACTCGTCACGACCGACGGCGGCCCGCTCGTCGTGCGAGGGATCCAACTTGACGTTGACCTGCAACTTCCCGGCGCCTTCAACGAAGCAAACGCCGCGATGGCCCTTACGGCACTCTCCTTCGTGGAGGTCGACCTTCGGGGAGCTCTCGAACGCGTGAACGCACTCTCGAGCGTCGCTGGACGGTTCAGTCTGCGTAAGTGGCGAGGTCACCACCTCCGACTCCTCTTGGCGAAGAACCCAGCGGGTTTCTCGTCCATGTTGTTGACGCTGAAGAACGACGACGCCGACGTGTGGGTCGCCATCAACGCGCGCGTCGCCGACGGGCGAGACCCGTCGTGGCTCTACGACGTCCCCTTCGAGTTACTGCGCGGGCACCGCGTCTACTGCTTCGGTGACCGACGCCTCGACCTGGCGACGCGACTCGACTACGCGAACGTGGACTACGTCGTCGTGTCAGATGAGTCGGCACTGCCCGTGTCGAGTGACGTGATCAACGTGTTGGCGAACTACACGGCCTTTCAAGAGTGGCGCACGAGGACGAAACCATGCTGACGATTGCCTTGATCTATCCCGAACTCCTCGGCACGTACGGCGACGGCGGTAACGCGTTGGTCTTGGCCGAGCGCGCGCGCCGTCGGGGCTTCGACGCCGAGGTCGTCAGCGTCGGTATCGCGGACGAGGTGCCCGACGCGGCGATCTATCTGTTGGGCGGGGGAGAGGACGGGCCGCAACGACTTGGTGCCGACTTGCTGCGTGTCTCCTCCTTCGCAGCCCGTGTGCGCGACGGGAACTTCGTGTTCGCCGTCTGTGCGGGTCTGCAACTTCTGGGCACGACGTTCTGCGTGGAAGGCGACGACGAGTACGAAGGTCTCGGTCTCGTCGACGCCTCGACCGCTCGAGGCGACACGCGTTCGGTGGGCGAGCTCGTCGTGCGCGTCGACGGTCGGGCACTCGTGGGCTTTGAGAACCACGGAGGTCGAACGACGTTAGGAGACGACGTCGAGGCGCTCGGGACGGTGGAATCTGGTCAAGGAAACGACGGCATGGTCGACGGCTTTCGCACGCCAGCTCTCTGGGCTACCTACGCGCACGGTCCGGTGCTCGCGATGAATCCCTGGTTCGCGGACAAGGTGCTCGCGCGAGCCCTCGGTCGTGAACTCGAACCCCTCGTCACGGTCGCCGACCAGCTCTACGACGAACGCCTTACTTCGCTCGCTCGTTAGGCGTCCGGCTCGGTGTGGCCGTAGTTCGGATCGCCGGTGACGTCGCGGCCGAGCTCTATGACGGCGCGTTCGATACGCGCACCGAATCGACGCATGTTCTCGCCCTCATCGCAGCGAAGGGGAGTGCCGAAGGCCACGATGACGTGATGGCGACGTTCGTTCGGGGCGTCCACGTACACCGGGGCCTTGGCGTACTTCGGGCCCTTCAGCATTCCCGATTCGTGGATGTACGTCGGGATGACCGTGGCCTTCGATCGTTCGGCGAGATACGCGGCGCCACCCTTGAACTCCTGGAGACGACCGTCGGGGGTTCGCCCTCCTTCGGGGTAGATCACGAGATTCCATTTGTCCTCGACGAGCTCTAACGCCAACTGAGCGCTTCGGCGATTGACCTTCAGACGGTCCACGGGGATCGCGTTGAAGATCAGCACGGTCTTGAAGGCCTGTCGTGCGTCCATGAAGAAACTGTCCATGGCCGCCGCGACGATGGTGCGCTTGCGTTCGCGAGCCGGAATGGCCGAAAGCAGGATGATGGTGTCGACGTGGCTCGCGTGGTTCGCGACGAAGATGAAGGGTCGCTCTCCCTCGATGTTCTCGACCCCTCGAACCTCGAGCGACGAGAGATAGCGGACGTAGGGTCCCATGACGTAACTCTGAATGATGTTGCGCGCGAATCGCGCGGTGTAGCCACGGCCCCACTTTGTTGGATAGTCCATGCCGAGTTTGGTCATGAGTCAGCGACGACGGCGCGGAGGCTTCTTCGGGGTGTATCGCTTCGAAGCAGCGGGCGCCGCGGGTGTCTTCTGCGTCGTGTCCTTCACGTTCGTCGCGGACGTGGACTTCGCCAGTCGTCCCTCGCGCCTTGCTTGGCCCCGTTCTTTCGCCACGCGATTCGAACTCGCGAAACCGGCTTCACCGAATCTCTGGAGTCGGTACGCACGAAGGATCAGCCACGAGCCGAACAAGACGAAGATGAGTCCGGCGCCGTAGACCGGCCCGAAACCGAGGAAGATGGCGAAGCACGCCACCCCCGCGCGCTTGCGTCGCACGGTGAAGTACAAGATGCACAGGGCCACGACGACGATGAACAAAAGTCGGACTTCCCACGCGCCCGCGGTTGACGTGACTACCTCTTTGCAGAGCGATCCCGCGCGATGGAATCCGGTCGGACAGGTGTTGGTTTTTGACAGCTTCGCTGTGTTCGTGGTCTTCGCGTTGCGAGCCCATTCGACAACAGTCACAAGTGCCAAGAGAAATGCGGCGCCAACGCTGATGAAGCTCACCCGGCGCTCTAGGTGGTCAAGTCCTAAGACAACTTCGCGCGGAGCGAGGGAGGGACGACGTGCCCGACGCGCCTTCATTGAAGAAGACGACGTCGAGTCTGCTTTATCTGGCACGGATGAAGGCTACAACGCCGCACCAAGGAAACGAACTGTTGAAGCAAGTAGCATTGTTGCCTCGGGCGCTTAGCTCAGTTGGATAGAGCGCAGCCTTCACACGGCTGAGGTCGCAGGTTCGAGTCCTGCAGCGCCCACCACTGCCCGACGTTCGCAGAGGTCTCCCCAGATCGCTGGATGGTGACGGCACACCATACTCGCGACACCTCATTGAAGTGCACGGTTCTTACCTCGTAACCCGAAAATACGTTGCCGCGATCAAATTTACATTGCAGACCATCAGTGTCAGCTCAACCCCAAAGGGGAGGACGTGACGGTGGCTTAGTTTGGCCCGGGCCCCGTGCCGGCAGCGTTGCAACTGCGTGGGTCGTACGGCGCGAGCGCGGCCGACACCGCGCTCGGCGCCGTGAACTTGCTGTTGCCCTTGATGCCCGGCGGAACGTACGCCGTCGTGGTCGTCACGGACGACTTCGCAGTTGACGTGGTCGTTGTGTGCGTCGACTTTGTCTTTTTCGCAGCCGTTCGTGGCGTGACGGTAAGGCCCGTGCCCGTCTCGACGGTGGCAATGGCGCCGGGCGTCACGTTCTTCGGGTTGTACCCGAGGATGGCCGGACCCTGGAGTTGCGCTAACACGGCCTGCGCCGCGGCGAGACCGGGGCTCGTCCAGTTGCCGTGCTTGGGCGGCGGTGGGCCGCCGTACCAGACGACTGACTCGCTGACCGGTCCCGGCGGGGTGACGTTGCTGGTAGAGACGATGTCGAACCCTTTGGCGCGCAGCGGGTTCGCGATCGACGCTGCTTGATTGGCCACGCCCGTGCCGTTCTCCACCGAAATCTTCAAAGTCGACGGTGCCGGAAGCGCCGTGCCCGTAAAGGAGTTCATACCCGCGGCGACGTCAAAGATCTTGTTGACCGCGGCGAGGCCGTTGGGTTGCACGGGAAAGACGACGTCGCCGTAGTAGTAGCCCTGGTAGAGGAGTGATCCCGTCTCCACGTTGGTGACGGGAAAGGTGAACTGAGGAACGTTCGTGATGTGCGTGTGCGCGAAGGTGCGGGCCAAGCTGACCATCTCGCCTTCGGTGAAACCACTGTCCACGGTCAGGTCGGGCAGCACCGACGTCGCGATGCTCTGATCGGTGAGGGGATTGCCGAGTCCTCTCGCGGCGACCTTTGTCGCGAGCACGCGCAAGAACTCGTGCGTGCGGCGGATCCGCGCGAGATCGGAGAGTGGTTCGACCGACCAGGATCGGGGATTGTGATTGGAGGGATTGGGCTGGATCTGCAGGTGGCGTGCCCGCACTACTTGAAGGGCGTGGTAGCCGTCGAGGGTGTAGCAGCCTGAGCGCTCGATGTTGAGGCCCGAGTAGGCGTCGAAGATCGGCGTGGGAAAGTACATCTTCACGCCACCGAGGGCGTTGACGACGTTCGCGAAGGTGTCGAAGTTCAACACCACGAAGTGGTTGATGGGAATCGCGAAGTCTTCTTCAATGGCCGTGATGAGTTGGCTCGGCCCTTCGTAGAGTGCCGCGTCGATCTTGTTCGAGCCGATGATTCGAGCGTTCGGAACGAAGAGGTCGCGGGGAATCGAGAACAGCGACACCGATCCCGTGCTCGGTACGAGGTGCAGAACCATCGTGATGTCACTGTTGACGCCGTTGACCCCTTGAGAGCAGAGTCCGTACGCGGCGTTCTGCACTTTCAGCGCGCATCGACTCGTCGAACCGATGAGGAGGATGTTCTCTGACGCGCCCGAGCTGTTTTGCAGCGTGTTGACGTTCACTCGGTTGACCAACGAGCCGAGGTAGTAGTAATCGGCGGCGACGCCCGCGATGATGAGCACGACGACGAGCCCAAGGCCGATGACGGTTCGCCGGACCCAGCGCCGCTTCGCGTTACGGGGCCCGGTCGGACGGCTCGACGCGCTTCGCCGATTCACCGCGTCACCCATGGCGATGAGCCGGTCGTGATTGGCGATTTTCCTCGGCGACGTCTCGTGATTGGTGCCGTTGGTCTCGCGAGTCACCGATGAATTCTACTGGACTGAGCGTCCGTTTTCGCGCTCCAGCGCGGTGCCTACGGATTGCCAAGGATCGCGCACACCGTGGACGTTCAAGCTTCGCTCCACGTCTCGGCGACGAAAGTTCCCCAATGGCTCGTCATGCGTTGTCACCGTCACCCGGTGTCGCGATGACGTTCTAAGGGCGAGGTGAGGGTCATCCCCTATGGATGCCTTGACAGGCGGTACGTACGATCGAGTGATGGGACCTCGTACCGACCTTGAGCAAAGGACGCGGATCTCAAAACAGACACGGCGTTGGCTGGTCCATCTCGCCCTTATCGCGACCGCTGTCGTCTCGCTCACGTTCGAATTCCTCTTGACGGTGCACATCGTCGTTGGGCTCATCTTCGTGGCGTTCGTCATCGTCCATCTCGTGCAGCGGCGACGAACCTCGAGTCGGCTCCTACGACGCCTGGCTCGCGTGCGATTGCTGGGCCAAGCTCAGGGCCGCCTAGCCCTCGCGGACCTTCTCCTGGCGGTTCTGACCGTCGGAATGCTCGGGTCGGGACTCGTGGACTGGTCGCTCGGCCACCCGACTCGAATACGCTTTCACGCGCTCCTTGGCGTTGGTTTGGCGATTCTCTTGGTGACCCACTCCTTCAGTCGCTGGAAGAGGCTGCGGACTTCGCGCGTGCGTTGATCGGCTGGCGAACCCCGACGACCGCTTGCGGGCGTCGACCTAGTTGAGGACGACGTCTTTTTGCACGGCCTCAACGTGGAGATAGCGCGGCCCGCCCTTGGCGCACGCAGCGAAGGGAAAGGCGACGACTTTTGACGTGGTCTGACCCGGGGGGTAGACCCGCAGACCGGCGGCGGATATCTGTCGGCACATTGACGTCGGGAAGTTGCCGACCTCGGTGATCTGCAGGATCACGGTGGCGGTGTTGTGCGTGGTGGCGGAGAGTAACCCTCTCGCACTGATCGCGCTGGTGAGCGTGATCACCGACGGCGCGACGGTACTGTCGCGAGCGGCGCTACTGCCCACTTGCTGATTGAACAACGAGACGCCCGAGACACCCGGGTAGCCGATGAGGGTGCACGCGTGCGCTGACAGATTGGTGAAGTTCAGGTCGTAGTACGAGCTGCCGGCGGCGCCGTTCCCGACGGTGTTCAACCACACCACGAGGTTCGACGTGGTGCACGCGCGCTCCGTCGTGGCGGACGCCACGGTCGTCGTCGCGGGCACACCCCACACGAGGAGTCCGACGGTGAGCGCAAAGGCGCCGGTCCAGCCGACGAAGCGAGCCCGGAGACTCGCTCGATGATGTGATGACTGACGACGCATGATCCTCCTCCTCGGTACGAACTGAGAGACCGTTCAGCAGAGAGGGCGGTCGAACGATTTCACTACACAAATCGTAGGTGGCGTGGTCAACAAAACTCGCCGGAACGGCCAATGTGTCACGCAGTTGTAAAGAAGGCCTTCGTCGCGTCGGCGAACCACGTCGCCGACGGTTTGAGGGTTCGAGCGAACGTGGTGCGATCGATCGCCACAATGCCGAACTGGGGGCGGTAGCCCAGTGTCCATTCGAAGTTGTCCAGTAACGACCACTGGAAGTAGCCGCGCAGGTCAACACCGTCGTCGAGGACCGCGCGCACGCCCTTCAGCGCCTCGCTGAGGTAGCGCACGCGTTGAGCGTCGTCCGCCGTTCCGATGCCGTTCTCGGTCATGATGATCGGCGCGTCCGTGATCGCCGCCGCTCGACGGATCGTGTACTCGACGCTCTGTGGCCAAAAGGGATAGCCCATGTCGGTCACCTCAGCGCCCGGCACGTCCACGACACCGTCGGGACCGAGGACGACCTTCGTGTAGCACTGCACGCCCACGTAGTCGTCGCCGCGAAGCGAGCGAAGGTATTTGTCCTCCATCTCGTCTCGAAACGAATCGAGTCGATCCTCGAAGCCCGGCACGGCCTCGTACTCTTGCATCGAGAGCGGCAAGCCAATCGGGAAGTTCCCTGGTCCCGCCCTCAGCGCGTCACGCACGGCGACGTGGCACGCTCGCAACGTCTCGTTGACGGCAACGAATCGGGCCCAGTTCTTGACCTGTGGAGGAAAGTTCCCGAGCAGGTAGCCCATCATCGCCACGATGTTCGGTTCGTTGACGGTGCAGGCGACGCCGATCAGATCACCGAGCGCGGCGCCCACGCGCGTCGCGTAGTCGGCCATCCATCGCGCGACGTCGGGATGCTCGAAGCCACCTTGGTCCGCCACCCAGAGTGGCAGCGTGAAGTGGTGCATCGTCACGACGGGCACGATGCCGCGTTCGTGACACGCCGTGAGGACGGCGCGGTAATGGTCCAGTGCGTCGCTCGAGAACGTACCGTGCACAGGTTCGACGCGCGCCCACTCGATCGAGAGACGAAAGGCGTTGAGCCCGAGCGAAGCGAGGATGTCGAGGTCCTCTTCGTACCTGTTCCACGAGTCGCAGGCGTCGCCGCAGACTTCCACCGCGGTCGTTCCCTCCGCGCGCTCGAAACGCCACCAGTCGCTGTTCGTGTTACCGCCTTCGATCTGGTAGGCCGACGTCGACGTACCCCAGAAGAACGAGGCAGGGAACTGGACGTCGCGGGTTGACATTTCACCAAGTTACGTCGCTCGCGTCCGCGAAGAGTGCCTGGCACACGGAGAGGACCGACAGTTCGCGCGACTAGCGTTGTTCGGACCATGATGCTCAGCCACAAGATCACTGAAACACCGTGGCGAGCGAAGAGCACCTGGGGATTTCGACCCCGAATGGCGTTGCCGCTGGTGGTGGGTCTCTCCCTCTTCGGCTTCGGCGAAGGGTTGCTCGTCCAGGCCGAGTGGGGCGCGACGCCCTGGACGGTCTTCGCCGAGGGTGTGTCGCGCCACACCCACTGGTCACTCGGTTGGTCGACGGCGGCGATCAGCGTCGTCGTCTTGTTGGGATGGTTCCCGTTGCGCGAGCGACCAGGTTTTGGCACCATCGCCAATTTGGTGATCATTGCCTACGTCCTCGACATCGTGTCGACCAACCTCGCGGTTCCTCACGAGGCGTGGTTGAAGATCGTCTACATCGTGGGTGCCGTACTCGCGATCGGCGTGGGCAGCGCCCTGTACCTCACGACGGGACTCGGACCGGGCCCGAGAGACGGATTGATGACCGGCCTGCATCGTCGTTTCGGCGTCAGCGTCGTGTACGTTCGACTCACCCTCGAACTCATCGTGCTCGTCGTCGGTTGGCTAATGGGAGGGACGGTGGGAGTCGGCACCGCGTTCTTCGCCGCCACCATTGGCTTCAGCATTGGCCTGAGTTTGCGATGGATGGAATTGGTCGTGCGGAGATTCTCTCCATGATCAGCGGGGGGCAACTCGCTACTTTCTTGGTGGCCTCGATGGCGATCATCATCGTGCCGGGACCGAGCGTGCTCTTCACGCTCGCGCGCGGTGTCGCCTGGGGGCGAAGCGTCGCGGTCCTCACCGTCCTCGGCAACAGCATTGGAACACTCGTCCTGTCCGTCGTCGTCGCCATCGGACTCGGCCCCTTACTCGCGCATTCGAAGGCGTTCTCTATTGTCCTTCAGATCGCCGGTGGCGCGTATCTCTTGTGGCTCGGGTACGACGCGCTGCGTCACCGTCATGAACACGCCGCGGCCATGGCGAAGCGTGAAGCGCAGCGGCCCCGACGTTTCACCGTGGTCCGTCAAGGTTTCGTCGTGGGCATCTTGAACCCGAAGTCGTTGGTCTTCTTCGCCGCGGTGTTTCCGCACTTCGTCAATCGTTCGAAGGGCAACGTCACGTGGCAACTCCTTATCTTCGGCGCGATCTTCTCGGTGATGGCGTTCTGTAGCGACTCCACCTGGGGCATCATCGCGGGCACGGCGCGTGAGTGGCTCTCGGACTCACCGCGTCGACTGGTCGCTCTTCGAACGACTGGCGCGTGCGTCATGATGACCCTCGGCGTCATCATCATGGTGAGCGCGATTACCTCATAGCAATCGGAGCGAACCACTTGCGTCGATGGTGAAAGGCTCGCCGGACGACCTGCGCTCGGTCTGACGCTGCTCGTCTCCGGGGACTCTGTTCCTACACTGCGTCTACGGAGGAGTTCACATGAGCATGCACGGGGGCGCCGCCGGCGTTCGTATTGGGATGCGGTCGTTGTCGCGTGACCGCAAGATCCTCCAACATCAGCTGAAAAAAGGCACGCTGCCACGAATCTTGAAGTTCGCGAAGCACTACCGACCGGCTCTCATCATCTTCTTATCCGTCGTCATCATCGACGCCATCATCTCGTCGGTGTCACCACTGTTGTTGCGCGAGATCATCGACGTGGGCATTCGGCATCGACGTGCGGACCTCGTCATCGGGCTCGCGTTCGCGACCGCCGCACTGGCGCTTTTCGACGCGGGATTGCAGTTGGTGGAGCGAAGGATCTCTTCCGTCATTGGTGAGGGGTTGATCTTCGACCTGCGCGCGGAAGTGTTCCGCCATATCCAAGAGATGCCGATCGCCTTCTTCTCGAGAACCCAGACCGGCGCCTTGATAAGTCGGCTCAACAACGACGTCGTCGGTGCGCAGCAGGCCTTCACGGACCTCTTCTCGAACGTCGTGGGCAACGTCGTGCTCGTCGTCATCATCCTCGTCGTCATGTTCACGTTGAGCGTGCCCATCACGCTGGTAGCGCTCGTCCTCCTTCCCGTCTTTCTCATCCCCGCTCGGCGCGTGGGTCGAAAACTCGGCACGCTCTTTCAGCGTGGAATGGAATTGAACGCTGAGATGAACATGGTCATGAGCGAGCGGTTCAACGTGGCGGGCGCCATGCTCGTGAAGCTCTTCGGTCGCCCCAACGAAGAGCGCGCGGCCTTCGAACAACGTGCGGCACAGGTGCGCGACATCGGAATCCACCAGGCGACCTACCAGCGCTTCTTCTTCGTCTCACTCTCGCTCACCGCGTCGCTCGCGACGGCCTTCGCGTACGGATTCGGTGGTGTCGAAGCGGTCCACGGAGTGTTGGCCGTGGGCACGGTCGTGGCGCTGACGGCGTACCTGGCGCGGCTCTACGGCCCTCTTACCCAGTTGTCGAATCTCAACATCGACTACATGTCCGCCATGGTCAGTTTTGAGCGCCTCTTCGAAGTGCTCGACCTCGAGCCCATGATCAAAGAGAGTCCGGACGCCGTGGCTATTCCCGACGGGCCTGCGCGTCTGAGCTTCGAGCACGTGGACTTCTCGTACCCGGGCGCGGAAGACGTCTCGCTCGCGTCGCTCGAAGCGGTGGCGCGACTCGATGACACCCCACGTACCGCCGTGCTGCACGACGTGACCTTCGACGTCGAACCGGGCACGATGACGGCGCTCGTCGGACCGAGTGGTGCGGGTAAGACGACGATCTCGATGCTGGTCTCTCGGCTCTACGACGTCGACGCAGGATCGGTCACGATCAACGGCGTCGACCTTCGAGACGCGACGACTGCGTCGCTGAACGCGACAGTGGGCGTCGTGACCCAAGACGCGCACCTCTTTCACGACTCGCTGCGCGCGAACTTGCTCTTCGCCAAACCCGACGCCACCGACGACGAGATCGCCCGAGCACTCAGCTCTGCACAGATCGCCGACCTGGTCGCGACCTTGCCCCTGGGGCTCTCGACGGTGGTGGGTGAGCGGGGTTATCGCTTGTCGGGCGGGGAGAAGCAACGCGTCGCACTCGCTCGTCTCCTTCTTAAGGCACCCCACCTCGTCGTACTCGACGAGGCGACGGCTCACCTCGACGCCGAGAGTGAGGCGGCCGTCCAGCGCGCCCTCGACGAGACGATGAAGGAACGAACGTCGCTCGTCATTGCCCACCGCCTCTCGACGATCCGAAACGCCAATCAGATCCTCGTCGTGGACGAGGGGAGGATCGTCGAACGCGGCACGCACGCCGAGTTACACGCGCGACCTGGTCTCTACCGTGATCTTTACGAAACGCAGTTCCGGGGGCAAGAGGACGACTAGCCCATGGCGTGGGCGCCGCCGTCGACGTGGATGACCGAGGCGGTCGTGCCACGTAGAAGCGGTGACAACAGGGCGACACCGGTATCGGCGACCGCGCTGGAGTCGTTGACGTCCCATCCAAGTGGAGCTCGTTCGCTCCAGGTGTCTTCGAAAAGCGAGAATCCGGGAATCGACTTGGCGGCGATCGTACGAATCGGACCGGCGGCGAGCATGTTGACGCGGATCTGATCGGATCCCACTTCGCGCGCCAGGTAGCGTCCGAGCGACTCGAGCGTCGACTTCATCACGCCCATCCAGTCGTACATGGGGTAGGCGCGGGAGCCGTCGAAGTCGAGTGCCACGACGGACGCGCCACCGAAG
>DASZIH010000032.1:0-3492 GCA_035949355.1 Acidimicrobiales bacterium | reverse complement strand
CAAGAGACCGGCCTCTTGGCCCTCGGTGGCTTCGTCGATCTCGACGCCGAACCCTCGACGCTCCGCCCAGCGCGAGTACATGCGCAACAGCATCTCGGTCCAGTCCTGCGCGTCCGTGCCACCGGCGCCGGCGTGCAGTTCGACGATCGCGTCGTTCTCGTCGTAGGGGCCACTGAAGAGACTCTGCGTCTCGAGGGCACCGATATCGCGGCCGAGCGCGTCGACGCTCGTCGCGAGTTCGTCGAAGAGCGACCAGTCTGCGTCGCCGGCACTCAGGGACTCGCGAGCGAACTCGGCGAGCACCGCCGCGTCGTCGAGCGAACGTCGCAAGGCGTCGAAGGATTCGAGATCGTTCGACAAGCGGCCGAGCTCGGTGGTGACCTCGCGCGCGTTCTCCTGGTCGTCCCAGAGATGGGGGTCGGCGGCCAGTTCGTTCAGCACGGCGTGGCGGGCCCTTCGGTCGTCGATCTTCAGATAGTCACGCGCCGCGTCCCACCTGGTCTCGAGTTCCTCGATCGTGACCAGGGCGTTTCGAAGGGCGTTCTCGGCCTTAGGGTCGGCCATGACACTGCCGGAACTTGCGTTTCGATCCGCACCAGCAAGGATCGTTCTTTCCGATCTTCTCGTTGTGCTTGACCGCCGGCTTCGGCGCGCTCGCGTGGACGGGGAGCTCCGTCGCCCCAGGGGCCACTTCGACCACGTTCGTCTGGGCGCCTTGGAGACCCTCATCCGCGTCACCCGCCTCGACCGGTTCACTCGCCTCGACGTGGGTGATGTAGCGAACGTAGTCAATGTCCACCGCGTCGAGGAGGTGCTCGAACATCAAGAATCCCTCCTTCTGCCACGCCGTGAGCGGGTCTTGCTGGGCGACCTGGCGTAGGTGGATGCCGTCGCGCAGGTAGTCCATGTCCGAGAGGTGGTCACGCCAGCGCTGGTCGAGGATCTGGAGCATGACGTCG
Organism: Acidimicrobiales bacterium; assembly: GCA_035949355.1. Taxonomy (GTDB): domain Bacteria; phylum Actinomycetota; class Acidimicrobiia; order Acidimicrobiales; family RAAP-2; genus RAAP-2. The sequence goes on along the minus strand of DASZIH010000032.1, from coordinate 2,533 downwards.
CGCTCGATCTCCTTCGCGGTTTCGAGACCACCCGGGAAGTTCTCCGACTTCTTCTCGTACTGACCCACGGCTTCGTCAACGACGAGGGCGATGACGTCATCGGCGCTGTCGTAGGCACTGAGCGTCTCGACGTCGAGTTCCGTCGGGTAGTACGACTGCAGTTCAAGGATGAGCGCGTTGAGGTCCCACTCCTCGACAAAACCTTCACCGAGTTGGGCGTCGACGGCCTGGGTCAGTCGCTCTTCGATCATCTCGATGGTCGCGTCGTGGATGTCCTCACCGTCGATGACCTGTTGGCGGCGGCCGTAGATGACCTTGCGCTGTTCGTTCATGACCTCGTCGTACTTGAGGACGTCCTTGCGGATCTCGGCGTTACGCGCCTCGACCGTGTTCTGCGCGCGTTCGATTGCCTTGGAGACCATCTTCGCTTCGATCGCCTCGTCTTCAGGCATCGTGCGGTCCATGATCGACTTCACGACACCGGTCGCGAACACTCGAAGGAGCTCGTCATCGAGGGAGAGATAGAAGCGGCTCTCACCGGGGTCGCCTTGACGACCCGCGCGACCGCGTAGCTGGTTGTCGATGCGACGAGAGTCGTGTCGCTCGGTCCCGAGTACGTACAGTCCCCCGAGCGCGCGCACTTCGTCGCCGTCACGCTGCGTGAGGGGCTTCCATTTGTCGACGGCCTTCTGATAGGCGGCGTCGTACTCTTCCGTCCCCACCGCGAATCCTTGAGCGATGGCGTCGCGGGCCGCGAGCCCTTCGTAGTTTCCGCCGAGGATGACGTCGACGCCTCGACCGGCCATATTCGTCGCCACGGTGACCGCGCCTTTTCGACCGGCCTGCGCCACGATCTCCGCCTCGCGAAAGTGTTGCTTGGCGTTCAAGACCTCGTGAGGAATGCCGGCCTTCGAGAGTTCACGGCTCAACAGCTCGGACTTCTCAACGGACGCGGTACCGAGGAGGACGGGCTGGCCGACGTCGGAGCGTTCGCGGACGTCGACGACGATGGACGCGAACTTTGCGGCCTCGGTCTTGTAGATGAGGTCAGGTTTGTCGTCGCGCCTCGCGGGTTGGTTCGTCGGGATGGGCACGACCGAAAGCTTGTAGGTGTTGCCAAACTCGGCGGCCTCGGTTTCGGCGGTGCCGGTCATGCCCGAGAGCTTCTCGTAGAGACGGAAGTAGTTCTGTAGCGTGACCGTCGCCCAAGTGTGATTTTCCTCTTGGATTCGCACGCGTTCCTTGGCCTCCACGGCCTGGTGCAGTCCGTCGCTCCAGCGACGACCGTCGAGCGTGCGGCCCGTGAACTCGTCCACGATCTTCACTTCGCCGGCGTCGACCAAGTACTCCTTGTCGCGGTGGAACAGTTCCTTCGCCCGCAGCGCCTGACCGAGTTGGTGCACGTAGTTCGTCGCGACCGCGTCGTAGAGGTTGGTCACACCCAGTTGACGCTCGACCTTCTCGATACCGGCTTCGGTGGGTACGACCGTCTTCTTCTCCTCGTCGACCTCGTAGTCGACGTTTCGCGTGAGCGAACGGGCGATGGAAGCGAACTGGTAGTAGAGCTTGGTGATGTCAGACGCCGGTCCCGAGATGATGAGCGGCGTACGCGCCTCGTCGATCAAGATCGAGTCGACCTCGTCGACGATGGCGAAGTGGTGTCCGCGCTGGACCATGTGTTCGGCGCGGCGCGCCATGTTGTCGCGAAGGTAGTCGAAACCGAACTCGGTGTTCGTCCCGTAGGTGACGTCGGCGGCGTAGGCCGCCCGCTTCTCGTCGAAGTCCTGGAGATCGGGTCCGACGCGACCGACGCTGAGCCCGAGGAACCGGTGGAGTTCGCCCATCCAGTTCGCGTCGCGCGTCGCGAGGTAGTCGTTCACGGTGACGACGTGCACGCCGTTACCGGCCAGTGCGTTCAAGTAGACCGGCAACGTCGACACGAGGGTCTTGCCCTCACCGGTCTTCATCTCCGCGATCCAGCCGAAGTGCAGGGCCATGCCGCCCATGAGCTGCACGTCGTAGTGGCGCTGGCCGAGGACGCGGGTGGCGGCCTCGCGCACCACCGCGAAGGCCTCGATCAAGAGGTCGTCCAGGGTCTCGCCCTCGGCGAGGCGCTCACGAAAGACGTCCGTCTTCGCGCGAAGTTCGGCGTCGGTCAACGCCGCCATCTCGCCCGCCAGGTCGTTGATGAGTGGAACGAGTTCGCCGAGTTGACGAACCCGCTTACCCTCACCAGCCTTCAAAATCTTCTGAAATACGCTCATATCGTGCTTTACCCTACCGGTCGTACGGGGACTTGAAGAGGGCTACGAGTGCTGACCTGGTCTTTGACCCCACACCTGCCTGCGGCGGTGTCCGTGCGCACCGCGGGCAGCTTTCGCTCTCCCGCAGCGATCTCGCACACTTCACCGGCTCCCTTGACGACCACGATGATCGCCCCGGGGCAGGACTTACTTCTAAACCGCGCCATGCTCAGCGTCGATAAGACGCCTTACGTGGGTCGTTTCGCCCGCGACTGGCATCGACTTTCAAC
>DASZIH010000031.1:0-5643 GCA_035949355.1 Acidimicrobiales bacterium | reverse complement strand
ACCGGTGAGTCCACGCCACCGGGAATCACGACTTCAGCTCGTTCAAACCACGACGTATTCGAACTCAACGACTTAGCTCCTCCGCCAACTCTCGAGCGAAGTAGGTCAAGACGAAGTCCGCGCCAGCGCGTCGTACCGCGGTGAGTTGTTCGATCGCGACGGCCGTGCCGTCGATCCAACCGTTCGCGTCGGCGGCCTTCACCATCGCGTACTCGCCGCTGACGTGATAGGCGCAGAGCGGCACGTCGAGCTCTCGACGGAGGTCGCTCACGATGTCGAGGTAGGTCATCGCGGGCTTCACCATGAGGATGTCGGCACCCTGTTCGACGTCGGCGCGTGCTTCGAGCAACGCCTCGCGACGGTTCCTCGAATCCTGCTGGTAGGCCTTGCGGTCGCCGCCGCCCTTGATCTCGACGCCCACCGCTTCGCGAAAGGGTCCGTAAAGTCCGCTCGCGTACTTCGCCGCGTAGGCGAGGATGATGGTCTCGTCGTAGCTCGCCTCGTCGAGGGCGCCACGGATGGCCGCGACCTGGCCGTCCATCATGCCGCTCGGCGCGACGACGGCCGCGCCGGCCTCGGCCTGGGCGACGGCGACGCGCGCGTAGAGCTCGAGGGTGGCGTCGTTGTCGACGGAGCCTTCGGTGCGAAGCACGCCGCAGTGACCGTGGCTCGTGTACTCGTCGAGACAGAGATCCGCCATCAGCACGACCTCGTCGCCGAAGGAATCACGTAACGACCGAAGCGCCACTTGCGCGACACCGTTCGGGTCCCACGCCGCACTGCCGAACTCGTCCTTGGTCTCGGGCACGCCAAAGAGGATGACGCCACTGACGCCCGCGGAGATCAGTCCCTTCACTTCGTCGTGCAGTGAGGCGAGCGTGTGCTGGAAGTGTCCGGGCAACGAGAGGATGGGCTTCGGTTCGCTCAGACCTTCGGCGACGAAGAGAGGGGCGACGAAGTCACTCGGCGAGAGGGTCGTTTCGGCCACGAGTCGACGGATGGCGGGCGTGCGACGGAGGCGCCGTGGGCGCTGGGCGGGAAACACGTCTCCAGACTATTCCTCGGCGTTTGAAACGTTCCCAGGCCTGAGTTAAAGAGCGTCTAAATGTTCTCGCAGTTCGGGGCCCCAACCCTCGATCACTCGTTGGTGGTCACGGCGCACCGCGTCACTCGTGGTCGCGCCCGGCACGACGACCAACGCCGCGTCGGAGACGAACGATTTCGCGACGAGCCACGCCGACGGGGCCCCAATGAAGATGACGTCCGCTTCACGCAGCAAGGTCTCATCTTCTGGCGTCAACTCGGCGGGCAACGTCTCGTAACAGGCGAGTGTGGTGACGTCGACACCCCTATTCGTCAACGCCGACGTCAGTTCGTCGCGCATCGTCGCGGCCCCGAGGAGGAGCACGGGTCCCTCGGTGATCGTGGGCGCGAGATCGAGAGCGCCGCCCTCTCCCACGACGTCCACGTCAACGTCTTCACTCTCGAGGGCCTTCGCGGTCGCGGATCCAACGCTCAAAACCGTGCCGCCGTCCCTCAGTCCCTCTCGAGCCAGGGCCACGTAGAGAGCGCTGCGCGCACTGGTGACGACGAGAGATCGGAACGTTCCGTAGTGGTCGCTGGCGCGAAGCGTTGAAAGGACTTCCTGTCCGTCATAGAACCGCGTGGTCGTCAGTGGAACCTCGACGACCGTCGCGTCCTCAGGCAGCCACGAGGTCAGTGTGTCGTTGGAGCCCTGTTCTCGCGTCGCGACGACGCGCACGAGCTTTACGACTCCCAGCCCAGTAGCGCGCCGCCACCCCTGTCGTCGCGAAGAGTTCGCGCCAGGTCACTTCCCACTTGGTGGGGATCGGTGCCAACGAGTTCGGCGCGCACGCTCTTGGAACCGTCAGGGGCGATCATGACGCCGCGCAAGGTCACGGTGTCACCGTCCACGTCGGCGTTGGCCCCTGCCGGAATCGAACAGCCCGCGCCGAGCTCCTCGAGGAACGCACGCTCAGCGATAACGGCCCTGAACGCCGCTTCGTCGTTGATGCTCCGCAAGATCTCACGGACTTCATCGTCGTCGACGCGTGCTTCGAGACCCAGCGCTCCTTGGCCGACTTGGGGCACGAACCACGTCGGATCGAGTCGCTCACTGACGAGCTCGAGGTCCTCGAGTCGCTCGATCGCGGCCATCGCGGCGACGACCGCGTCGACGCCGTTCTTTCCAGCGCTCTCGAGTCGTTTCGCCATGTTGCCGCGCAGGCCAATGACACGCAGATCCGGTCGGCGTTCGAGTAACAGCGCCCGGCGACGTGGTGATCCCGTCGCGACGGTCGCCCCGGGACCGAGTCCGGCCAACGACCGTCCCACCAGCACGTCGGCGGCGTCACGTCGCTCGGGCACGCTGACGAGCGCGAGCCCCTCAGGCGTCGAACTTGGAAGGTCCTTGGCGCTATGCACCGCGACGTCGGCTTCGCCGTTCAGCAGTGCGTACTGGATCTCGACGGCGAAGAGACCCTCACCACCCATGGTCGCGAGATCGGCGCCCGACTCGCGGTCACCCTTGGTCTCCTTCAGGACCAACTCGCTCTCGACGCCCTGTTCGGCGAGTCGTCCTTGCACGTAACGCGCTTGGATGAGCGCGAGCGGTGAGCGGCGCGTCGCGAGACGAAGCGTCATAGATCGAAGAGGTTGCGCGTGGCCTCACTGAGTCGGGTTCCCTGGTCGGTGCCGGCGGCTTCTTTCAGGGCAACGGTAGGACGATGGGCGATCTTCGCGACGACGGAGCGAACGAGAGAGACGACCGTCTCGCGCTGCTCGGGCGTCAAGTCTTCGAGGTCATTGCCGCGCCGGGCGATCTCTCCCGAGACGACCTCATCGAAGTGATCTCGCAGCTCTCGAACGATCACGGCCGCGCCTCGAGCGCGCTGCTCACTGAGAAAGCGCTCGACGTCTTCGGCGACGATGATCTCGGCTGCGTCGATGGCTTCACGACGGTCGCCGAGTGCTCGCTCGACGCGCTCGCGCAGGTCACTGATGTCGATGCGTCGCACGCTCGTCAGTTCGCTGACGTCACTTGCGACGGCCCGCGGCACCCCGAGGTCGACGATCAAGATCTCACCCTCGAAGTCACCGAAGTGCTCTCGTGCGAGAACGGGCGTCGACACTTCGAGCGCACTCACGAGCAATCGCGTGCCACGGAGGTGCTGCTCGGCGTTCTCGAGGGAGTCGACAACGACTCGGTCGTCGTTGACGTCACCGCGAAGTGACTCCGCGCGTTCCAGGGTTCGATTGAGGACCGTTAGCTTCGCCAGTTTCGGCGTCACGGCCAGCAAGCTCTTCACGACGCCGGTGGCCATCTGGCCGGCCCCGAGGACGACGACGTGCGCGCCGACTAACTCGTCACCGAGTTCATCGATCGCGGCCGACGCGGCCGCCCGGGCGAAGCTCGTCGTTCCCCTGGAGATCGCCGTTTCGGCGCGAACGCGACGACCGGATGCGATGGCGCGCTGAAAGATGTCGGTGACTTCGCTGCCGGCGCTCTGCTCTTCGACGGCCAGTTCGAGGGCGCGACGAAGTTGGCCGAGAATCTCGAACTCGCCGGGCACGACGGATTTGAGACCCGCGGCGACGCTGAAGAGATGGGTCGCGACGTCGTGTTCGAAGTTGACCGTCAATCGGTCCTCGAACTCGACTTTGGACAGTCCCGTCACTTCGGCCAGTGTTTCGGTGATCTCGTCGATGGCGCCGTGGAAACGGTCGATGACGGCGACGACTTCGGTGCGCAGGCACGTGGAGACGAAGACGGCCTCGTGAATATTGCGGTGGCTCACGAGAGTGCGCAGCATCTTCGCCCACTCGTGCTCGGGCACCGTGGCGCGCTCTAAGAGATCAAGCGAGGCGTGCTCGTGATCAATCCCTACCGATATCAGTGCCACGTCGTCTCCAAGCTCCTATCCATGCTACGACGCGCGCAGTGGATTGGTACTGGCGATGCCTAAGGAGTGCAGGAGTCCCCCACCGAGGGGGCCAGTGCCGTTATTCAGGTGGTACATGAGGATTTGGAGCTCGATGGAGAAGTCCACGTAGTGCACGGCCGTGCCGAGGGGCACGGTCACGACTTGGGGCGCGAAGTTCAAGATTGCGTGGATGTTCGCCTCGACCATGCGATCGGCGACTTCTTGGGCCGCCGAGCCAGGCGTGCAGATGACGCCGACGGTCGCGGGAGGAATGGGATCGCTGAGGGGCTGGACGATCAATCCAGCCACCTCGTGGCCGATCATCTCTGGATCGTTGTCGTAGAGGGCGACGAGGCGAGCGCCGCGGATCAAGAAGTTGGAGGAGTTCACGAGGGCGCGGCCGAGGTTCCCGATGCCGACGACGATCACGTCGTAGAGGCGATCGTGGCCGAGGGCTTCGGCGATGCGTTCGATGAGGACACTGGTGTCGTAGCCGGCACCGCGGGTGCCGAAGGAACCGAGTCCCGCCAGGTCTCGGCGAACGGTGGTCGCCGTCACGCCCGCGAGTTCACCAATCTGCTTCGAGTCGATCTTCGATTCCCCGCGTTGAAACCAGCCTTCGGCGATGCGCTGATAGACGGGCAGTCGAGCGATGGTGGGTTCGGAGAGCTTCTTCGAGCGAAGACGCGGCGTCGCCATCTCACCACGTTACTGGAGCGCTCGTCAACGACCTAACTGGCGACTGCGTTCGGCTGAGGCCGCGACCGCGTCAAGGAACGCCGCGCGAACGGCCCGCGATTCGAGAACCCGTAGTCCGGCCGCGGTGGTGCCACCCGGTGACGTGACCTGAGCGCGCAGTTCTTCAGGTGACTCCCCCGTCTCACTGAGTAAAGCCGCCGAGCCTTCGAACGACGCGACGACGAGTTGGCGCGACACCTCGCGCGAGAGTCCTTGGTGCACGCCGGCTTCAATAAGTGCCTCGATGACCATGTACAGGTACGCCGGCATCGGACCAGAGAGTCCTGTCACGGCGTCGATGTTGCGCTCGGTGACGCGAACGACGATGCCCACCGCTCCGAGGATGGACTCCGCCCAATCGAGATCGTCGCTCGTCACGTTCGACCCACCAGCGATGGCGGTCGCGCCCTTGCGAACGAGCACCGGCGTGTTCGGCATCGAGCGGATGACGGCGACCGGTTGCGGGAAGACCGCCTCGAGACGTGCCGTCGAGAGTCCGGCCACGACTGAAAGCAGTCGCGTGACGCCCGAGGCGCCGACCGCGCGCGCGACACTCTCCGCGTACTCGGGCTTCACGCAGAGGACGACGCCCGTTCCACCGTCCACGTCCGCGAGTTCCATGGAGGCAAGTACCTCGACGCCGGGGAATCGCTGTTCGAGCGCAGTGCGCTGCTCGAGCGCGGTTTCGACGATCGCGAGCTCACTGGCGGCACACCACTTCGCGCTGAGGAGCCCTTCGGCGAGGGCCGATCCCATACGACCGCCGCCGACAATGATGAGTTTGAACGCCACGCCGTAACGCTACAAGGTCATCCTCAGTGCTTCTTTCTTCGGCGATAGACCGAACCCAGTCCCATCGTCATCGCCGTCGGGAAGATCTCGTCGACGTAGGTGACGGTCGCGCCGACGAGTTCGTCCAGTCGTTCGACCGTGAGTTCTTGGATGGGAATCTGGGTGACGA
>DASZIH010000030.1:0-52818 GCA_035949355.1 Acidimicrobiales bacterium | reverse complement strand
CCCCAGCAGTCCACAGTGGCGCCGGTCAACCGTGCACACGTGTCTTGGTTGCCGACCGCGATCTGCGTGATACCGGTGAGCCCAGTGACAGTTACGGGACTGGTGTCGGTTCCCCCGTACGTTTGGTCGCCGTCCTGGGCGTAGTAGTCATAGCCCCAGCACTTCGCCGCGCCCGTCGTTAGAACCGCGCACGTGTGATCCTGGTAGGTCGACACCTGAGCGCCATTAGTGATACCGCTCACCGAGACGGGAGTGGAGGAGTTCGTGGTGCTTGCATTACCGAGCTGACCCTGGCTGTTATAGCCCCAACAGTCAATGGCGCCACTACTGAGGACCGCGCACGTGTAGCCATCCCCGGCCGACACCTGGGCGACGCCGGAGAGTCCCGAGACAGCGACAGGGCTCAACGAATTAGTCGTCGTTCCGTTACCCAGTTCACCGTAGTAATTTCCCCCCCAGCAGTCCACGTGTCCCGTCGACAGTACGGCGCACGCGTGGTCGGGACCGTCGGACACTTGAGTGACGCCCGAGAGTCCGGAAACCGACAGCGGCGACGGCGAGCTTGAGTTCACGCCGTTGCCAATATCTTGATTTCCCCAACAACTGACATTCCCCCCGGAAGCACTGAGCGCGCAACCTCCAGCATCGCTCGCGGAGATTTGACTAGTGGAAATCGGAGGCGCTGTCATTGCTGTGCGTTCAGACGCTCCGTTGTAGACGAAGTTCGTCACGCCACTCGCCCCGGTACCCGCACCGCAACCGACGCTCGTAGCACCATCGGACCGCGTGCAAATCCGGTTGTTCGCGTCGTACGCGGTGTAGATATAGGTTCCGTCAGGGTTCGTCGTCTTCACCTCGTTGCCGTTGGCATCGTAGGCAAACGACGTCGTCCTGCTCAGTGCGTTCTCCGTCGAGGTCTCAAGGGTTGGATACGCCGCGTTCGTGAAGGTGTTGGTCGTCGTGTTGCCACTTGGATCGGTGACCGACGTTTCATTGCCGAGCGCGTTGTTGGCCGTCATGGTGTCGCCGCTGACCGCGTTGCACTGGGACGACGTGCCCTGCTGCGACGTCAGCGAGACGTCCCCGGAGACGCACGCGTCACCGAAATCGTTATACGCGCTGTACTGGATCTGGCTACCCGCGGCATCGACCACTTCGGTGGGTGACGAAGGGTAAGCGAGATCGGCGTAGTAGTTGATCGTGGTCTTGCCGTTGCCGTCAGTTGAGGTGTACACCGTGGAACTTCCGGGTACGTAAGTCGTCGCGGTTGAGCCCGCGAGAACGCTGGAGGTCCCAGTCAGCACGATCGTCGGACAGGTAAGGCCTGGCTCCGCGCCGCCAACAACTTGGTAACACTGCCGGTTATCTGCGTCGTAGGCGTTCGTCGTCGAGGCCGCGGGCGACACCGAACTGATCAGGTTCAGCGCGGTGTCGTAGGAATTGGTGATCGCGCCCTGGCCCGGCTTGGTGACCGTGAGGGGCAGATTTGAAGGCGTATATGTCGACACCGTGGCGTAGGGATTCGACGGTGATTGCGACCCACTCTGGCCGGCGGGAGGAATGGACCAGAGTTCGTTGCCCATGACATCGAAGCTCGCGGTCGTGGTCTGTGGATCGGAGCCGGGCGAAGTGTCTGAATAGTCAACATTGGTCGCCACAACGTTGCCGTAGGTGTCGTATGTGTAGGCGGTTGACCCAACCGGCGCGGTATTCGGCCCGTTGGGGCCGTAGGGATTGCAACTGTTTGTATGGCCGTGCATCGAAACGGTGGGCGGTGCGACAAAACACGGATCTAGGTCGGAAGAGTAATAGCCGTAAGAGGTCACGTTGCCAAGTGGGTCTGTCGCCCTGATGACTTCATTGTTGGCGTTATAGGCGTAAGCCCACGAACCAGCGGGCGGATTGGTTGGACCGTTGGACGAAGAACCCGGATAACTCCAAAGCAGTTGATTCGAAATGCTCCCCGAATCGTTGTAGGCCGAGGTCGCGACGTCGCCGAGCGCGTTGGTAGTAGAAATCACGTTCTGCTCGGGGTCGAGGGTGATCGACGCGGTCGGCGCGGTGCCGCCCGCGAGGGTATTTGGATATGTAATTGTCTCGGTCGAATTCGCGGCACCATAACCCAAGGACCAGTTGTAACTCCACGTCTCAGTATTCGTGAGGTTCGTGGAAGAACCCAACTTCGTCGAGCTTTCTACGCCACCTACGTAACTGTCCGTCTCGACGGGCGAGACCGCAGTGCAACCAGGACACGGGACTTGTCCGGGGTAGTTCACCGTCGTTTGCTGCGGTGCGTTCGTCGCGACGCACTGGCCAGTGGCGCAGGGATCGGCGTAACTGTACGTAGTAGTCGCGCCAGCGCCGTCGGTCACCGAACTCACCATGCCCGTATTCGTGCCGGAATTGTTGTAGACGATGGCATTTGAATGAGCGGCTCCGGAACTGAATCCCGTCGAGGAGGTTGCTCCGGAATCGGGGTCGTAGATCTGAATGAGATCGCTGTTATTAGGACTGGCTCGGCTCGTGTCGTAGACGTAGTACGTGGTGCTAGGGCTCGTCTGATTGGCGAACTTCTCGACGCTCTTCAAGTTGTTGTGCGTGTCATAAGTAAAGGAGTACGTCACGCCCGATGGGTCGTAGACGGTCGTCACCTGACCCGAAGCATTCAGCGTCTCCACCGTGTACACCGGGTTCGCCCCATTGTCGCCATTTGATTGGATATCGGTGCAATGGGACGCCGTCGTTGGGCACGGTGGAGTGGAAGTCATGCCAGTCGGAGCCACGTTATAGGTGACGCTGTCCGAACTCAATCCGCGACCTGGTGCCAACGTGGTCTGACCAATGGAGCTGCCATTCCAATTGAACCACTCCCAGTTCTGACCACCGTTGGTTTGATAGAGAAATTCGGAGTAGTCGTAGTTCGCCAGCTGCGCCTGGACACTGGCTAGGGCGCACCACTGATTGTTGGAGGTCAAACGAGGGACTACAGCGGTGTATTGATACGTGTAGAGACTGTCCCCACTCGGACACGACGTGTCAGTCCCGCCGGAACCCGACTGGTTGAAGGTCACCTGCGACCCGTTGATCTGATTAACGGTAACCGATGCAGTCGGCGAACCACTCTGGGGAGTAATGGAATCGTCGAAATTCGAACTCCACCCCACGCCAAACTCGCTGGACGTTACACCGGCCGCAACCTCAGATTGAGCAAGTTGGGCGTCGTAGGTTAACGAAAGTGAGAGCCCCACGCTGGGCGCCGCACCGAAGAGGTCGTTCGTCGTGGAGTAGTCGCCGGTGAGTGTGTTCACCCCGCTGCCGACGTCGAGTGACTGGGACGGTGGCGCGGTGCCCGTAATGTTTGCGGCTTCGCACGTGTAGCAAACTGTGGCGGAGTTCGAGCCACCATAAAGTGCTCCCGCGGTGTAGATGGGATACGTCGTCGTAAAATGTGGCCGAACAGGAGTTGATGCGCGTTTCGTCGCGACTGGATTCTCCACGCTGACCGCTGACGCGTTACTCGTGACGAAGGTGCCCTCCACCATCGTGCTGGCCGCCACAACGGTAACGATTAGTGAAATGAACAATCGCTGGAGGTTGCTCGGAGTTGCCTGAGTGATTCGCGCGCGAAGCCCGTACCCTTCGCCATCATACTTTCGCCGGTTCATGATCCCGCCGATTGAGTCGCGGCGACCGTCGACACCGTTGACACGCTCTGAAAAGTCCCCGACGCTGACTGCGAGTTTTGTTTTCCTACAAAGACACACGATGTTGTCGACGTGCAGTTCAGTGCGCCGACCGCACTGACTCCAGCCGGAAACGCGCGACTGGCCCACGTTAAACCGCCATCGCTGCTTACCCAGGAGGGAGCGGCCGCACCAGTGAGCGATGCGCCACTGACTACGCAGTCGGATCCGTTCGAACAGGAAATGGCGTTCAGGGTCGAAGATCTCGCGGGCGTGGCGACCGAGGTCCACGTCGTGCCGCCGTCTTTCGTAACGATCTCGAAGGCCCCAGCGTTGGGGTCGGTCACGCCTCTCGGGTTTGACCCAATGGCGACGCAGACCATTGCTGACGCACACGAGACGGAACGAAGTATGCCCGTCCCTCCGACAACGTATCTCGGGGTCCACGTCTGCCCATTGTCAGTACTCACGAGGATCTGAGCGCCTACGGCAACACAGAAGGTAGCGCTTGGACACGCGACAGAACCGAGAGCGCCAACATTTGGAGGCAGCGTGGGCGCTAGCCACGTGGCACCACCGTCAGAAGACATCAGGACCTGGCCCCCGTAGGGTCCGGCGTTTCCCGGCGTGACACCGACGCTTACGCACGTCGAGGAGCTCGCGCAACTGACGCCCAGCAGCGTTGTATTCGCGGTTGGAACCGTGCGTGAGGTCCACGAGGTACCCCCGCTGGTGGTCGTCAGTGTCGCACCTTGGCCCACTGCGACACAGTCGCTCGAATTCCAGCAGTCAACGGAGTTCATTTCCGGCTCACCTGAGTCAAGCGTGCCCGGCGTCCAACTTGAACCGCCGTTAGACGATGTAGCTACGACGCCCAACAGTGTGCTGTCGCCCCCAACCGCGACACAGATTTTGGCAGTGGTGCATGAGACGGAGTTGAATCCTCCGGCCCCGATCGAGGCGCCCCCGGGTGTCGGGACATCAGGCGTGTTCAACTCGTTAGAAGGAACGGTCCAGTGGGCCATGTAACTCGAAGTCGTTGACGGCGAATGCGTAGGTCCGCTCGTGAAACTAACCGCCGTGGCAATCGACCCGACTGCAACAATCAAAAGTGCCCCAGCGGCAACACTCCCAACCACTCTGTGTAGTCGATAGAACGACTGAAGTCGCTGAAACGCACGCGCATCATGGTGAACGACCCAATTCTTTGACATCGCGGCCCTCCCGCCCCAATGAATTTGCTATTCCTAGCACGCACTTCAGAGAGTGGAGTTGTTATGGAGTTCCAGAGTTTGCGAAGGGTGTTCAGCGTAATTGATTGTCGACGAACGGCTTCAATCGAGAGAGAGATTCATCAAGACGTCATGAGGGTCAAATCATTTCATTGAATTCAATGCGAAAACTTGACACCTATTAATTTCTCCGGGGGGTAATCCGGAGGATCATCCGAGCAACTAAGCCAACTGTCCACTGATGCTGCGGCAGCTCCCGATGTTCCGGCTCACACTATTTCGAACGAACTTAGGGTCGACAGCGGTGACATTTACTAATTAAGATTGCTCCAATCTTGCACCACTTTTTTGCAATATCTCTGAGCGAGTGCGCAACTTACGCCAATAAAAGCCGGGATTTTCCTAGCGTTTGCGAGCAGACGCCATATGCATCTTCGGATTAGGAAACCGATGCTCTATCCCCTGAGCTACGGGAGCAGCGCCAGTTTGTTCCACTCTCGCTCCAATTTTTGAAGGTCCGCGTGACAACATCGAGGCGACTCGATGGTGCCGGCTGACTCATTGAGCGGCTGATGACGGTCCGTAGTCAAAGACGTTGCTTGACGGAGACGTGCGTCACCCCTAGATGATTCTTACCCAAAGCCGTGCTGGCAGATTCTCGCGGTTCTAGTCGTCGATCATCCCACCACCGCTCAGCGCAGGAAGCGCCGTTGCACGCATCCTCCTGAGCACCCGTTGTGATACTTGGCGAACGTCAGGGTGCACCCCGCCGTTGGCTTCCGCCGCCGCCCGCCACTTCGCTGCGCGCGTCGCGAACGTCGCTTCGTCATTGAGCTGCACACAGTCGATTCGATCAGTCGCGATGTTGATCGTGATCGTGTCGCCATCTTCGACCAGTGCGATCGGACCCCCCAGAAATGCCTCCGGAGCGACATGACCAACGACGAGTCCAACGGAGCCACCAGAGAATCGAGCGTCGGTCATGAGGCCAATGGTGATGCCCCTTTGTCGGCAGAGGGTGGTGATCTTCGACGTGGGTTCGAGCATTTCGGGCATCCCCGGAGCGCCTCGTGGACCCTCGTATCGAATCACCACCAAGTCGCCGTCCTCGAATCCTTCCGGTCGCCGATCCAACGCCTCCCTCAGCGAGATTTCGCTATTGAACACTCTCGCCCGACCCACGAAGACGTCATCGGAGATCCCACTTTCAACGCCGGCGAGCTTCAAGATGGCTCCGCCGTCGGGCGCAAGATTGCCGGCGAGAAGACGAAGTCCGCCCGTCTCCTTGAAGGGTCTGGTGACGGAGTAGATGACGTCGTGATCTGGCGAGGGTGGAGCGAGTCGTTCAATCTGGCCCGCGAGCGTCTCTCCGGTGCACGTCATCACAGTACCGTCGAGGAATCCCGCGTCGAGAAGGATCTTCACGATCACTGGTATCCCGCCTTTGGCCTCGATGTCCGGCATCGAGTAGGAACCGAAGGGCCTCATGTTGACGAGAACAGGGAGCCGACGTGAAAGTTCGTTGAACTCTGCTTGGCTGAGCACCTCGCTCCAAAGATCGATGCCGGCCGCGCGCGCTATCTCGACGCTGTGCAGCATGACGTTGGTCGAACCTCCCATGGCTGCCGCGACGGTCAACGCGTTTCGAAGGGACGTGGGAGTAACGAGGTCTCGCGGACGGATGTTCGAAGCGGTCATCGTCACGAGGCAGTCGACGAGCTGACTCGGGAACTCTGAGATTCGACGCGGATCGTCGGACGCCGGCGACACCATGTGAAGTGGTTCCAGGCCCAGAACGCCGATGAACGTTTGCATCGTGTTGTACGTGAACATTCCGCCGCAACTGCCCTGACCGGGGCAGGCATGGAGGGCGATATTCGTCCGGACCTCGGGGTCGGGGTCCGATGCTGCCTGAAAGGCCGAGACGAGGTCGATCCGCTCTCCCGTTTCGGGGTCGATACCGGGCCTTATCGAGCCATCAGAAAGAATCACCGCTGGCGCGTTGTGCTCGAGCAGTGCCGCCAGGGTGCCGACCGGAGGTTTGTCACACGCAACGACCGCAATAAGGCCGGCCACCCTGTTGGCGTCGAGGTGCGTGGCGGATACGTCATGGACGAGTTCTCGGCCGATCAACGAATATCGCATTTCCGGAGTCCCGTTCAGCTGGCCGTCTGAAACGCCCAAGGTGAAGGCCGGAGCAATCAGTCGCACGGGAAGATTGTCCGTTGCGATGCGCTTTGACAGTGCGGCGTGAACCGCGGCGACTTTCTCTCGGACGCCCAAGTAGCACTGACTGTCGCCAAGATTCCCAAGCACGCCCCAGACCGGATCATGAATCTTCGCAACGTCTTCGCCGAGGAAGACGGCGGTCCCAACCCGCTGAACGTCGCGTCCGGGATTACTCGAGTTTAAGTTTCTCATCTCGCTCATATCGAATTCACTGGCGGCGACACTTACGCAGCCGGGCTCCCACCATGTTAGGACTTTGGTTTCGCACTAGATACTTCGATATGAACTGAGCTCAGGGAGACCGCGCCGTATCCCTATCGTTCGCGAGGGGCTGGATGCCCAGTCCTCCCACGACACTCGTGACACGTTCCGTCGCGCTGGCGAAGACCCTCTACGCCGATGAGAATAGAGACACCAAAGTCATGGAAACTTCCTCGCCACTCCCCGGAAGCGCGCGGCGCGCGTAACGTCACGACGTGGCGAGCTCAACGTTCAATCGAAGAACGTTCTTCAGACGGATGCTGCAGATCTCGGCGCTCTCGTCAAGCGCGGTTGCTTTTCCCGCTCGAAACTCCGATGCCGCCTCGCGGGCGGAGCGGGTAAGTGACACGAAGCTGTCAGCGCTGGGGTGGAGAGAACTCGCCTCATCGCTCCAGGGATCTCTCGTCCTTCCCTCAACCCCTGGCTACGCAACGAGGTCCCTCCTCTACAACTCGAGATTCGCCGACCTGAAGCCGGCCGCCATTGCCTACTGCCAAGGTTCGAACGACGTCGCGACGTGCCTCGCGTTCGCCGCGAAACACGATCTACTCTTCACGTCGCGCTCGGGTGGCCACAGCTACGGTGGCTACTCGAGTTCGCCGGGTCTTGTCATCGACGTCAGTCGACTCGCGGCCATTGACGTCGACGCGAAGGCAATGACGGCCAAGATCGGTGCCGGCGCTCGGCTCATCGACGTATACGACACGCTCAACCAGCACGACTTCGCCCTTCCGGGTGGAACGTGCGCGACGGTTGGCATCGCTGGTTCCACCATGGGCGGCGGCGTCGGTGTCCTGGCGCGCAAATTTGGTCTCACGTGCGATCACCTCATCGGCTCGCGACTCGTCACCGCCAGTGGTGAGCGAATTGTGGCCAGTGCTGATCATCATCCGGACCTTCTGTGGGCACTCAAGGGTGGCGGCGGCGGAAACTTTGCGATCGCGACGTCCTTTGAGTTCGAGCTCAATCCGATGCCACCAACGACCTTGTTCACGCTGCACTATCCCTGGAGTGAAGCGCCCGCCGTACTCGAAGGTTGGCAACACTGGATCGGCTCGCGACCCGACGAACTGTGGTCAAATTGCCAACTCTTCTCCCAGGGAACGGCCGGGTTCCTCGTCCAGGTCAACGGGGTGTTCTGCGGTTCCGAAGCCGAACTCACCCCGCACCTAACGTCATTGCGTTCAATGGTGGGTAGTCCATCATCGACGTTCGTGG
Organism: Acidimicrobiales bacterium; assembly: GCA_035949355.1. Lineage (GTDB taxonomy): Bacteria > Actinomycetota > Acidimicrobiia > Acidimicrobiales > RAAP-2 > RAAP-2. The sequence goes on along the minus strand of DASZIH010000030.1, from coordinate 44,195 downwards.
GCGGCGACGCCTACCTTGAGGCGATGAAGATCGAGGCCGGTTGTTCGCGTCTCTCTATCGTGGCGTGTCACCTCGCCGGAGACGCACCAGGTGGGCTCCTCGGTCATGAGGCGTACGCCGCGAAGTCCTCGTACGTCAACACCCCGGACACTCGAGGTCGAACGAGCGAATGGGTACACGCGGTGGAGAGACTCGCCAGCGCGGCTCCCTACGTGGGCGGCGGTCTCTCGTTTGACTCGTACGGCGGCGCGATAAATCGCGTCGCGAACGACGCGACCGCCTTCGTGCACCGCGACAAGCTCGCCGGCGTCCAAGCCGCGTACTCGTGGGGAAACCGCTCTGCTGGAAGCGAAATTGCGGCCGGCGAACGGTGGTTGCGATGGCTGGGCAGCGAAGTCTTTGACGAAAGTGCTGGCGCCTATCAGAACTACATCGATCCCACGCTCGTCAACTGGCAAGACGCCTACTACGGCTCGAATCTCGAGCGACTCATTCGCGTGAAGAACTCCTATGACCCGAAGAACCGCTTCTTCTTCGCCCAGTCGATACCGCTTCGCCGTTAGTCCTCGTCCTACGCGCGGATCGGGTCGAGCCGCCTGATCACTTCACGCAGCGTCGACGTGAGATCGGCCGGACTCGCCCGGTGGTAGATCGGTCCGGTGCCGTCACTCAACAGTGAGTTGGCCATCGCCACACCTCGCGACGTCGGCAGGGGCGCCAGCAAGGCGTCCACGAGAACGTGGATCAGCGCGTTGGCGTCGTTGACCCGGTCGCGAAGGGGTGGAACGCCAATGGCGCGTCGTCCCGACGTACCACGGGCTTCGACGAGGAGGCCCAACCAGTTGTCCGCCAATTTGCGCCGCCGCGTCTTCGAGACAATGAGCTGAGCCCGTGCCGCGAGTAGGTGACTCGTCTCCGGCCCGCGGCCCGCCGCGAGCTGGTTGTCGAGTGACGCACCCAGCACTCTCGCCCCTACCAACAGCCGCAACGGCACGTCCACGGCACGGGGCTCTTGCGAGATGATCGTCTCCACGCGTGGCCACGACTCGTCCGCCACTTCGTCCACGAAGTGGCTTCGAGCGCCTCGAGTCTTCTCCCGGCGCTCCTTACGACGTACCTTTGCTGCCTCGCGCTTACGGCCGCGGTTTGACATCTTCAACCAATCTTCAAAGCGCATTCTTTACTCCTGGGGGGATAATCGTTGCCTACCCATCGTCGCGCGTTTAGTTAAGAAAACTTCTAAAAAAAGGTTCGAAACTCGTCATAATTTCTTAACGAAGGGTCCGACTCGACGCGATTGAGCGAATCTCTCAACGACCGTGGCGTTCAACAGTCAACAAAAAGTTCACCTCTCTGAAGAGCGCACTCGGGAGAATGAGGGTGTGGACGGGACCCGGGCTAGTGGACGAGCTGCGGTTCGACGACACGACGCTTCGACATTCGAACCATGGTGAAAGCCAGGCCGACCAAAGAGATCCCCGCAACCACGGTGATGGCGGTGGTCATCCCGGGCAGGAGCTGGCCTTGGTGCGCGGCGGTCGCGCCGGGGCCGATGATGGCGGTCGTGACCGCGAGGACGATGGCCCCTCCGACCTGAATGCTGGTGTTTACGAGACCCGAGGCCAGTCCCTGCTCACTATCCGCGACCCCGGCGGTTGCCTGAGAGTTGATCGACGGGAAGCAGAGGGCGAAGCCGACACCGAGGAGCACCATGGTGGGCAGCAAGAAGTCGACGTAGGGCATCCCGGGGTTGACCCTCAAGAAGAGGAGGTAGCCCAGGAGGAACGCGGCCAAGCCGCCCGCGATGAGGTTGGTCGTTTCGAAGCGCTCGAGAATCGACGCCATGCGCGTCGAGCTGGCGACCACGATGAGGCCGGTCGGCAAGAAGCCCATGGCCATCGCGAGGGGAGACCAGTGCAGGGAGTCCTGTAAGTAGAGAGTCGCCACGAACTGGAACGACATGTAGCCACCGAACATTACGGCTCCGGCAAGGTTGGCGTGAACCAGTGATGCGGAGCGCAGAATGCCGAGGCGAAGTAGAGGATGAGGGTGGCGCCGTTCGATTGCCACGAAGGTGAGCAGGAGGAGCGCCGTGGCCACGAGACCGCTGAGCGTGCCCGCGCTCAGCCAACCCCGCGACGGCGCTTCGACGACGGTGAAGACGAGCAACATGAGTCCCGCAGTACCGGTCAGGGCACCAAAGAGGTCGAAGTGACCGAGTGATACGCGCGACCTCGTCGCGCGCGGGATCACTCGAAAACCGGCCGCGACCAACGCCAGCGCAATAGGTCCGGGGACCAAGAACGTCGCGCGCCATCCGAGCTCGGTGAGTAGGCCCCCGAACACAAGTCCGAGCGAGAACCCACTAGCTCCGCACACGGTGTAGATCGAGAGTGCTCGATTGCGCGCGATCCCTTCAGCGAACGTCGTCGTGATGATCGAAAGGCCAGCCGGAACGGTAAAAGCGGCCGAAGCACCCTTGATGAAGCGCATCGCGATCAAGGCGGCGTCGTTACTGAGAAAAGCGCTCACCACCGACGCCACGCCGAAGACGGTCACCGCCGTCAGGAACACCGAGCGCCGACCGAGGAGGTCGCTGGCGCGTCCACCGAGCAAGAGGAGTCCTCCGTAACCAAGGACGTAGCCACTCACGATCCACTGCAACGCGCTGGCACTCAAGTGGAGATTGCGACCGATGGACGGGAGGGCGACGCCAACCATCGAGATATCGAGACCGTCGAGGAATAGGGCCCCGCAGGTAACGACGAGAAGGATCCAGATCGCGGTGGTCCAACGGGTGTCGCCGTCGACGGGGAGCGTGGGGTGAATTGGCATGACGAAAAGTCTATGTTTGTACATCTAATGGTTGTGCATCTAATGCATGTACGTGGAATTGGAATACCCTGATAATCTGGACCCGTGGCAAAAGCCCCGAACGAAGATCAATTGGCTGCCGAGTGGCATGAGCTGATGGGTCGTTTCCGTCGGCTGTTGTGCAGTCTCGACCGAGAACTCGAAGGCAAGCACGGAATCACGGCCAGCGACTTCGAGGTGCTCCAACTGTTGGTCGAAGCGCCCAAGGGCAAGCTCCGTTTGCACGAACTGGGAGAGCACGCCCACCTCACGCAGAGCGCGCTTTCGCGCCTCGTCGCCAAGCTCGAGGCGGAAGGCATGGTCGAGCGATGCATGTGCGACGACGACAGGCGCTCGGTCTTCGCGACGATCACGCCCTCGGGTCGCAAGCGTTATCTCCAGGCCCGTCCCACCCAGCGAGCGGTGCTGCTAGCCGAGGCGCGGTCAGTCTGAGCGCACGCGGTCCGCTCGATCAGCGTTCGAATGAAGTCGGCGAGTCGCTCGTGACTTCGAGGTGAACGCCAGACAAAGAACTGGTTACGCACTCACCAAGAATGGCTCGCGTTGACTCCCTCAACTCCGGCCCAACTTTTTTCCGGCTGCGCACACGCGAAACTCGGCGGTCGTTAAACTTCATTGTTCGCAAATTGCGCGTAACGCTTCTCGAAGCGACACCCCTCAGCCGAGAGGAAACCGATAATGACCCCCTTTGAAGAACTCGAATCGAATGTTCGTTACTACTGCCGCCGTTGGCCCGCGGTGTTCTCCACGGCCCACGGTTCGACGATCACCGCCGAAGACGGCACCGAGTATCTGGACTTTTTTGCGGGTGCGGGGGCTCTCTCGTACGGTCACAACAACCCCGTTCTCGTCGAGGTCGCCATCGAGCACCTTCGCGCCGGAAAGATTCTTCACAGCCTCGACACGTACACGGTGGAGAAGCGCCGATTCCTCGAAGCGATGCAACAGCACGTGCTTCTCCCGCGCAAACTCGACATGGTCATCCAGACCGTCGGTCCTACCGGCGCCACGGCCGTCGAGGCCGCACTGCAACTCGCCCAGCGCGTCTCCGGTCGTCGCGGCGTCGTCGGATTCGACGGCAGCTACCACGGCATGACCTACAAGACGGCCTCGATCTCCGCTTCGATGGCCGGGCGCGCGACGACCGCCCATCTCAAAGAGTTCGTGGCACTGCCTTACGTTCGAAACCTCTCCGAGGCGGACCTTCAACTCCTCGATCAGACCCTTGACTCGACCATTGACGGCGAGCGGGTCGGCGCCGTCATCATCGAGTCAACCCAAGGCGAAGGCGGTGCTCGACCCTTTGATCCGTTGTACCTGCGAGCCATCCGCGAACGCTGCAGCGAGCGCGGCGTCGTCGTCATCGCCGACGAAGTACAGGCCGGCGTCGGGCGCACCGGTGCGTTCTTCTCCTTCGAAGGTTCGGGACTTGACCCGGACATCGTGTGCCTTTCAAAGTCCATCAGCGGTCTCGGTCTGCCCATGGCGCTCAACCTCGTGCGTCGTGACCTCGACACCTGGTCGCCCGGCGAGTTCTCGGGTACGTTCCGAGGAAACAACTTGGCCTTCGCGACGTCCGCCACGATGCTCGAAACGTACTGGGCCGACTCGAATCTCGAAAAGAACACCGAGCGTCGCGGCCTCACCGTACGGTCCGCCCTCGAAGAGATGTCCGATCGCTTCAGTGACGGGCGCTTCGTGACTCGCGGCAACGGTCTCCTGTGCGGACTCGACGTCGGTGACACTCAGCTGGCCACGGACATCGCCGCGGCGGCCTTTGAGCGTCAGCTCATCGTCGAAACCTGCGGGGCCGGCGACACCACCGTCAAGTTGTTGCCTCCGATCGTGATCGACGAAGACGCGTTGGCCGACGGGCTCGCGAGACTGAACGACGCCGTCGCCAGCGCCTGCGCAGTGCGTTGAACCACGCCGATGACTGGCACGACCTCGTCGTAACGTTCGACAGCCAGGGCCTGGAATCTCTCTCGAGTGCCGCTACGGCGGCGCTCGAGAGTTTGCGTCGGCCCGCCACTGGCCCCAGGTCCAGCGCGACGCCGGCGGAACTTCACCTCCTCGTCGGGAACCTCGACATCTGTCCCGACGCCGGCGTCGATCTCAACACGGTCCTCGCGGAATTGGGATCTGTCGTCTGGTCGCACGGCGTCATGCCCAGCGACCCCGCGTGCGTCGCGCATCTTCACCCTCCGACGATGGTGCCCGCCGTCGTCACGGAACTCGCCATAGCGGCCACGAATCAGTCAATGGACTCTTGGGACCAGTCCCCCGCCGCGACCGAAGTCGAACTTCACCTCATGGGTTGGCTCGCCTCCCTCATGGGTTTTCCGTCGAGCGGTTCGGGTGTGATGACGTCGGGAGGAACGGCGTCGAACGTCCTCGCGATGACGCTCTCGCGCTCCTGGGCGGCAAAGTCCCTGGGCGTCGACGTCTTAAAGTCCGGCCTCCCCCACGAGGCGGCGAACTGGCGGATCCTCTGTTCTGACCAGGCTCACTTCTCGGTGCACCGGGCCGCCGCGCAACTCGGTCTCGGTCGCGACGCCGTGACCGCCGTCGAGACATCGCCGTCGGGCGTCATCGACGTGCAAGCCGTCGATCGCGCGATCGACGAGATGTCTCGCAGCGGTCTCAGGCCCATCGCCCTCGTCGGCACCGCCGGCACGACGGATCTCGGGGCCGTCGATCCACTACTCGAACTCGCGGAACGCGCTCGTCATCACGACCTGTGGTTCCACGTCGACGCGGCGGTGGCGGGCGCCTTCATGCTCTCGGACCGCCTCGTCCCCGCGCTGTCGGGAATCGAACTCGCCGATTCGGTGACCGTCGACTTTCACAAACTCTGGTGGCAGCCCTTCAACGCCAGTGCGCTCGTCGTCCGTGACGCCGAGCGCTTTGAACTCTTGCGCGTGAAGTCCGACTACCTCGATCGTGGCGACGAACTCGACGGCGTCGTGAATCTCGTCGGGCGCTCACTCGACACGTCGCGCCGATTCGACGCCGCCAAGGTCGTCGCGACGCTACGCACTCTCGGACGACGCACGATGGCGCAGATGCTCGAACATCTCGTCGATCTCGCCCAGTACGCGGGTTCCATCATCGAAGCCCATCCACAACTCGAGCTGGTCGCGCCACCCGCGTCGGTGACGTGTGTCTTCAGTGCGCGCGACGCCAGTGATGACGACCTTCGACGCGTCCAACAGCAGCTCCTCGCTCGAGGAGAGATGGTCCTCGGCCGTACGAGGATCAAGGAACGAGCGGCACTTAAGTTCACGTTCATGAATCCGCTGACGACGACCGACGACGTCGATCGGCTCGTTGACCTCGTGGCACGCGAACTCGGCGCGCTCTAGGGCGCTCGGACCCAACGCCCCTCGTCATTAACCTGTCAGTCCCGTGCCAATTCTCATCGACCTGCAAAAGGTAAAACTTCAGGGAGCTGACCGAAGCCTCTTGGACAACCTCGACTTGACGGTCTCCACCGGGGACCGCATCGGTGTCGTCGGCATCAACGGCGTCGGCAAGACGACGTTGCTCAAGATCATCGCGGGCACGTTGAAACCAGACTCGGGCGATATCCGTCGAGGCCGTGGGATCCACGTCGGATTCCTCGAGCAGATTCCCTCGCTACCTGTCGGCACCGTTCGCGACACGTTGGGATCGGGCTGGCAGGTCGACGCCGCACTCGACCGCTTGGGGATGCTGAGTAGCGCCGACGCTGACACGACGCAGCTCTCGGGCGGCCAACTGAAGCGCGTCGCGCTGGCTCGCGTCTTCGCGGAGCCGAACGACGTGCTCATACTGGACGAGCCGACGAACCATTTGGATTTGAGTGCCATCCAGTGGCTCGAGCAACAGATCATGAACTTCCGAGGTGCCGTGATCTTGGTCAGTCACGATCGCTTCCTGCTCGACCAGGTCACCACTCGCATGGTCGAGATCGACCGTGGCAAGACGTACGTCCACGCCGGCGGCTATTCGCGACTCCTTGAGACCCAGGCCGAACGTGAGGAGCAAGCCGCCTCCGCCGAGCAAGTGCGTCGCAACCTCGCCAAGACCGAACTCGCGTGGCTCCGTCGCGGTGTCAAAGCTCGCTCTACGAAACCCCAAGCCCGCATCGACGCCGCGAAGCGCCTCTTGGCCAGCCGCCCGGACGCCGCGGCGCGCGAGGGCACCCTGGACCTCAGCGTCGTGACGCCGCGTCTGGGCACCATGGTGTTGAAAGCGCATCACGTGGCCTTCACCTACGACGGCGAACACCAGGTCCTGCGCGACGTCGACCTCGACTTGGGTCCCGGTGATCGCGTCGGCGTCGTCGGACCCAATGGTTCGGGTAAGTCAACGTTCGTCAATCTCCTCGCCCAGCGCGTGGAGCCAACGAGTGGCACCGTGAAACGTGGCCCCACGGTCGTGACCGCGTACCTCGACCAGGAAGGGGGCGAGTTCGATCTAGAAAAGACCGTCCAAGAACTCGTCGCCGGGCCCCAGGGCGTGCCCGGCTCTCTTGACGACGTGGCACTCATGAAGCGCTTCTGGTTCACGGGAGCACTTCCCACGACGAAGGCCAAGGACCTCTCCGGCGGCGAGCGGCGGCGACTGCAACTGCTGCTTGCGCTGTCGGTTCATCCCAACGTGCTCTTCCTCGACGAACCCACGAACGATCTCGACCTCGAAACGATTCGTCTCATCGAAGAGTTCCTCAGCCAGTGGCCCGGCACCCTCATCGTGGTCTCGCACGATCGCACCTTCCTCAGTCGCACGACCGACCGATTACTCGAGGTGCACACTGACGGCACCATCGCGGACGTACCTGGCGGCATCGACGCGTGGATCGCGCGTGCGTCGGGCGTGACCGTGTCGTCCCCTTCGAGCGACGAGGACGACGCTCACACTGGCGCGTCACCTTCTTCGGACGTGCCGACGGGTCGCCAGATCCGCGACGCCGAGAAGGAGATGGCACGTCTCGAACGACGCCGAAAGACGATCACCGAAAAGATCCTCGCGACCGACGACCATACCGAGCAGACACGACTCGGCATTGAATTGGCCGTCGTGCAGAAATCGCTCGACCTCGCCGAAGAGTATTGGCTCACACTGGTCGACTAGGAGTGGTCGCGTCATCGGCTGGTGCTCGCGCCGCGTTCGTCGGGGAGTTCACGCGGCACGTTGGGGTAGCCTTGATTCCTCTATGGGGCTCGCCATCGGCATTGTCGGACTACCGAACGTTGGAAAATCAACACTTTTCAACGCGCTCACGAAGAACAACGTGTTGGCCGCCAACTATCCCTTCGCCACCATTGAACCCAACGTCGGTGTCGTGACCGTGCCCGACGAGCGCTTGAACGTCCTCGCGTCGATGTTCCACTCCGAGAAGATCATCTCGGCGGTAGTGAACTTTGTCGACATTGCGGGCATCGTGCGCGGGGCGTCGACGGGTGAAGGGCTCGGGAACCAGTTCCTCGCCGCTATTCGAGAGTCTGACGCCATCTGCGAGGTCGTTCGCGTCTTCGAAGACGACGACGTCATTCACGTCGACGGACGTATCGATCCCGCGAGCGACGTCGCGACCATCGAGACGGAGTTGATCCTCGCCGACCTCCAGACCGTCGAGCGGGCCGCCGCGAAATTGGAGCGAGGGGCGAAGAAGGGCGGCGATGACGCGCTGAGATTGGCCGAGTATAAAAAGGCCCAGGGCGCTCTGAATGAAGGCCGCGTCATCTCTCAGATCGGCAAGGAGCTCGACCGGACGAAGCTGTACGACCTGCACCTCTTGACGGACAAGCCCTTTATCTACGTCTTCAACGTGGATGAGGAGACGCTCGGCAATCAAGCGCGCCAGGATGAGCTGAAGGCCTCCGTCGCGCCCTCGCCCAGCATCGTGCTGTGCGCCAAAGTCGAGGCCGAACTCTCCGAGCTTGACGACGCTGAGGCCCTGGAATTGCTGCAGTCTTACGGCCAAGAGGAGTCGGGTCTCGCCCAACTCTCGCGCGTCGGCTTTTCCACCCTCGGTCTGCAGACGTTTCTGACGGCGGGCCCTAAGGAAGCGCGCGCCTGGACCATCCGTGCCGGAGAGACGGCGCCCGAAGCGGCCGGCGAGATTCACACGGACTTTCAAAAGCACTTCATCAAGGCCGAAGTCGTGTCGTTCGAGGACCTCGTCGCGGCCGGTTCGATGGCGGCGGTGAAAGCCGCGGGGAAAGCCCGCGTCGAGGGCAAGGACTACGTCATGCGCGACGGCGACGTGGTCGAGTTCCGCGTCGGCGTCTAGAGGGTACAATTGGCCTAGGCGAGTGCGACAGAGGTCGGCGCCTGGAAACTTCGAACTCCTAGGAGAACCATGACCTCTGACGCCATTCAATTCAAAGTTGCCGAACTCTCACTCGCAGAGTTTGGTCGAGCCGAGATCATCTTGGCCGAGCACGAGATGCCCGGGCTCATGGCCATGCGCGCCGAATTCGGTGACTCGAAGCCCCTCAAGGGATCGCGCATCGCGGGCTCGTTGCACATGACGATCCAGACCGCCGTCCTCATCGAGACGCTCGTCGCACTCGGTGCCGACGTTCGCTGGGTGAGTTGCAACATCTTCTCGACCCAAGACCACGCTGCGGCGGCGATCGTCGTCGGCCCGACGGGCACCGTCGCCGATCCCAAGGGCGTGCCGGTCTTCGCGTGGAAGGGCGAAACGCTCGAAGAGTACTGGTGGTGCACCGAGCAGCTCCTTCGCTGGCCCGGTTTCGACGGACCGACGATGATCCTGGACGACGGCGGCGACGCGACGCTCCTCGTCCACAAGGGACTCGAGTTCGAACGCGCGGGTTTCGTGCCCGCGCCCGAGTCGGCCGAGACCGAAGAGTACGGCGTCATCTTGCAGCTGCTCAACACGATCATCTCGAGCGGCGAGAAGATCTTCGAGCCGATGGCCGCGGGCATCATCGGTGTCTCGGAAGAGACCACCACCGGCGTACACCGTCTTTACGAGATGGAACGTGACGGGGTACTGCTCTTTCCGGCGATCAACGTGAACGACGCCGTCACGAAGTCCAAGTTCGACAACAAGTACGGCGTTCGTCACTCCCTCATCGACGGCATCAACCGCGCCACCGACGTGTTGATCGGCGGCAAGGTCGCCGTCGTGTGTGGCTACGGCGACGTGGGTAAAGGTTCAGCCGAGTCCTTTCGCGGCCAGGGCGCGCGCGTCATCGTCACCGAGATCGACCCCATCTGCGCGCTGCAGGCGGCGATGGACGGCTTTCAAGTCACGACGCTCGAGGAGGCACTGCCTCAGGCGGACTTCGTCATCACGGCGACGGGCAATCGCGACATCGTCACCGTCGAACACATGCAGAGCATGAAGCATCTCGCGGTCTTGGGCAACATCGGCCACTTCGATAACGAGATCGACATCGCCGGACTCACCAACCTGCCCGGCGTGACACGCGAGACGATCAAGCCGCAGGTCGACAAGTGGACCCTGCCGAACGGGCGGGCGATCATCGTGCTCTCCGAAGGACGCCTGCTCAACCTCGGCAACGCGACCGGCCACCCGAGCTTCGTGATGAGCAACTCCTTCACCGACCAGACCATGGCGCAGATCGAGCTCTACGTCAACCAAGAGAACTACGAGAACAAGGTCTACGTCCTGCCGAAGCACCTCGACGAGAAAGTCGCGCGCCTGCACCTCGACGCGCTCGGCGTGAAGTTGACGACGCTCTCGAAGCAGCAGGCCGACTACATCGGCGTCGCCGTTGAAGGTCCGTACAAGCCAGACACGTACCGCTACTAGTCACGCGCCGGTAGGAACGACGTTGCCAACCTTGGCGCTTAGAAACCTCGTGGGAGCGCGAAAGATGAGTATTACCATAAACTTTATAGGATACGTAGAGCGTTAACTTAACGACGTGACAAGGTGTCGCGGCGGAGATGGAGGAGACCGAAATGGCTGAATGGGGTTTTGAGACGCGTCAAATACACGCCGGGACGACCGCGGATCCAGCGACCGGCGCGCGAGCGATTCCGATTTATCAGACCACGAGCTACGTCTTTCGCGACACCGCGCACGCGGCAGCCCTCTTTGGTCTCTCCGAACTCGGCAACATCTACACCCGGATCATGAACCCCACCCAGAATGCCTTCGAGGAGCGGATGGCGTCGCTCGAGAGTGGCGTCGCCGCGCTCGCGGTCTCGTCTGGTTCGTCGGCGGAGACCATCGCGCTGTTGAACCTCGCGGAGAACGGCGGGCACATCGTGTCGTCAGCGTCGCTCTACGGTGGGACGTACAACCTCTTTCACTACACATTGCCCAAGCTCGGCATCGAGACGACGTTCGTCGAGAATCCCGACGACCTGGCGGAGTGGGCCAGCGCCATCCGACCGAACACCAAGGCGTTCTACGCCGAGACGCTGGGCAATCCCAAGGGCGACGTCCTCAACTTCGAAGGCGTCGCGAAGGTCGCCCACGACAACAAGATTCCCCTCGTGGTTGACAACACGCTCGCGACGCCCTTCCTCTGTCGACCGATCGAGCACGGCGCGGACGTCGTCGTACACTCCGCCACCAAGTTCATCGGCGGACACGGCACGTCCATCGGCGGCGTGATCGTCGACAGTGGGAAGTTCGACTACGAAGGCAGCGGCCGATTCCCCGGCTTCACCGAGCCCGACCAGAGTTACCACGGCCTCGTCTTCGGCGATCTCCCGGAGCCGCTGTTCTCGGCACGTTTCGTCTTGAAGGCGCGCCTGCAGTACCTGCGCGACATCGGCGCGGCGATCGCCCCGCTCAACTCGTTCCTCTTCCTGCAGGGGCTCGAGACCTTGAGCCTTCGCATGGAGCGCCACGTCTCGAACGCCACCACCGTGGCGAAGTGGCTCGAAGCGCGCGACGACGTCCGATGGGTGAACTTCCCCGGGCTCGACTCGAGCCCCTGGCACGCCCTGCAGGTTCGCTACCTCCCGAAGGGCGCCGGCGCGGTCCTCGCCTTTGGCATCGAGGGTGGTGCCGACGCCGGACGCACCTTCATCGAAAGCCTCGAGCTCTTCAGCCACTTGGCGAACGTCGGCGACGCGAAGAGTCTGGCGATCCACCCGGCGTCGACGACGCACTCGCAGCTCACCGAGACGGAGCAACTCTCGACGGGCGTCAGCGCCGACCTCGTTCGACTCTCCGTGGGCATCGAATCGATTGAGGACATCTTGGCCGACCTCGAGAACGCGTTTCGCGCCGTCAAGAAGGGATGACGACGATCGCGCCCGGCTACTGGCGACCGGGTGACGACCCCGGCGAGCGCAAGTTCGTCACCGTTCACGGGGAGAGCGGCTCGGGTTTCACCTTCGAAGGCCGAGGCCATCTCGCTGCCGTGACGGTCGCCTACGAGACGTGGGGCACGCTCAACGCCGAACGCTCCAACGCCGTGCTGGTGCTGCACGCGCTCAGCGCGGACTCGCACGCCGTCGGTGACGTGGGTCCGAGCCATCGCGCGCCCGGGTGGTGGAACGGACTCATTGGCCCGGGCCTCGCCCTCGACACCAACGAGTTCTTCGTCGTCTGTCCCAACGTGCTCGGTGGTGCGCAAGGTACCACCGGTCCGTCGTCGCTCGACGCGGACGGACGACCCTACGGCTCGCGGTTCCCCGTCATCACCGTGCGCGATCAGGTGACGGTCGAAGTGGCCCTCGCGGACGCACTCGAGCTCGCGACGTGGCACGCCGTCGTGGGTGGCTCGATGGGAGGGATGCGAGTCCTCGAGTGGGCCGTCGGGTATCCCACCAGGGTGCGACGGGCCGTGGTGCTCGCCGTCGGCGCCGCGTCGACGGCCGATCAGATCGCGCAGAGTTCATTCCAGGTTCGAGCCATCCGGGCCGACCCGCACTTCCTCGGTGGCGACTACTACGACAGTGGCACTTCGCCCGATGAGGGCTTGGCGATCGCCCGAGGTCTCGGCCACATCACGTATCGGTCTTCGAGCGAGTTCGACGCGCGGTTCGGGCGGTCGAACCAAGACGAGACCGATCCCCTTCACGGCGGCCTCTACGCCATCGAGTCGTACCTCGCGTACCAGGGTGAGAAGCTCGTGCGACGTTTCGACGCCAACAGCTACGTCGTACTGAGCGAAGCGATGAACCACCACGACGTGGGTCGAGGCCGCGGCGGCGTGGCGGCGGCGCTCGCCACGATAGAAAGTCAGGTCACGGTGATCGGCATCGATTCGGACCGCCTCTATCCCCTACGACTCCAAGAGGAGATCGTTCGCCTCACGCCAGGGGCGCAACCTCTCTTCGTCATCTCCTCGCCCGTTGGTCACGACGGGTTCCTGCTCGAAGTCGACCAGATCGGCAAGATCGTCCACGGGGCGTTGCACGAGTAGCGAGGCTGCCCGAGCGTAGAACTCGGCGCCAAGGGCGCCGACGATCGATGGCTAGCGGTAGCCGACGAAGATGTCGCTCGACGGTCCGACCACGTTCGTCGGATTGGTGACGCGAACGAACCATTCCGTGCGCATGACCTCTTTGAACTGCTCTCGACCCATCTTCATCCAGAACGAATCACCGATTTGAGAATGGTGCGCGGCCAACGCGTCGAATTTCGCGTCGTTCGCCGAACTCACGTCGACGGTCACGTCCACCAGTTCGTCGGGCGTTCCCATGTCCACGCGGTCCTCTTCGCTCTCCTCGGGCTCGGGGGCGCGCACGACGCCCTTCGCCTCGTCGGCCTCTCGCTTCTCGCGTTCCTCTTGCTCCCACCGAGCACTCATGATCGCCATCACCGAGTTCGGAATGGCGTTGAAGTACAACGTTGGCTCGTAGTCGAGCAGTTCGAGGGCGGCCATCGTGACGCGGTGGGCTTGGACGTGGTCCGGGTGGCCGTAGAAGCCGTAGGCGTTGTAGGTCATGACGACCTGGGGGCGCTCTTCGAGCAACACTTCCGCGAGTCGCTTCGCCGCCTCGTCCACCGGCGTCGCCCAGAAGGATTCGGGGTCTTCGTTCTGGGGCCAGCCCTTCATCCCCGAATCCCGGTAGCCGAGTCGCACCAGTCGGTCGATGCCGAGGATCTTCACGGCGTTGTCGAGTTCGACCGCGCGGATCTTGGCCACTTCGTCGCCGTCGTGGTGATCGGCGTCGGGCTTCGCACCGTCGAGCGCGTCACCGCACTCGCCGTTGGTGCACGTCACGAGCACCGTACGCACGCCCTGGTCCGCGAGGAGGCGGTAGAGACCGCCCGTCGAGCTCGCCTCGTCGTCGGGGTGAGCGTGCACCGCTAAGAAAGTAAGTCCCATCACAATCCTCCAAAGAGATCGGCACCGTCGCCCGTCGCCGCGTGGCGACTCCAGGCTCGCTGGTAGTACTCCGTACCAAAGAGCAGTGTAAAGAGTTCTTCGTTCATTCGAACGAGGTCCCCGTTATCGACCTGTGAGGCGTGCGCGGCCATGGCCGCTTGCTTCAACGACGCGTACGCGCTCACGTCCATCGTCGTCGCCACGAGTTCGTCTGGAACATTCGTCCCGGCTTCGAGCACCCACGCAGGCATCGAGAGATCGAGGTTCTTCGCGCCCGCGACGAACTTCGTGATGACGCCTCTCGGCACCACGGGGTAGTAGAGGCGCTCGACGGTCGAGGCGAAGTCGAGGGCGCGACGGGTGACTACGTTGGCCTGCACGTGATCGGGGTGACCGTAGAAGCCGTTCTCGTCGTAGGTAAGAACGACGGCGGCACGCTCCTGGTCGAGGATCGTCGCGATCGTGCGGGCGACCGCGTCGACGTCGACGTTCATGAAGGCGTTCGGGTGATCGTTGTCGGGCCAGCCCTTCATGCCCGAATCCTCGAAGCCCAGCGTGACCACGCGCGCGACGCCGAGCAACGCCGCGGCACGCTGGAGCTCACCGGCTCGCACGATCTTCGTCGCGAGTGCGTCGTGGTGCGCCTCGTCGCCCGAGCGTCCCGCGAGGTCGATGCCCAACTGACCGTACGTGCACGTGATCAAGACCACCCGGTGGCCGAGTGCCGCGTAGTGCGCGCTGGCCCCCGCACCGAAGAACGCTTCGTCGTCGGGGTGCGCGTGGACGCACACGAGCGTGGGGAGAGAGCTCATCCGATGAGACTATGAGGTGGCCGTGACACCACACCACGGTCGTAAGCGCCGATTCGTCGAGGGTCGTGACTCACTTGTGGAGTCCCAGTTGCAGACCCTTCACGATCAGCATGATCACCGCGACGACGAGGTAGCCACGAAGTAGGTACATGCCCCACAGTCGACCTCGCGACCACTTCGGTCGACTCAGCAGGTTTATCGACGGCATCCGCCACGACGAGCGACTGCGCAAGAGGTCGGCCGACATCGCCTCGCGACGCGATCGGGTTCGAAAGAGTACGACGCCACCACCGGCGTACGCCACGAGCAGCGTGACGCCCAACGTGACCGCGAGGGTCCGCACGTTGATCGTCGAGAAGAGCGTCGTGATCATAAGAACGAGCGACATCATGAGCAGGATCGAGACAATCACACTCGCGACGATGTTGAGCCACAACTTGTTGATCCAAGGACCGAGGACCTCCTTGTCGTTGCACAACAGGAGGAGAAAGACGGTGGCACTGGGAAGGAGGACGCCCGCCAGCGCCTGCACACTCGTCGTGATGAGCCCGAGCGGCGCGTGAGGAATGATGACGATGCCCGCGGCACCGATCACCATGGCCGAAAAGACGCTGTAGAAGAACTTGGCGTCACGCCAGCTGCGGTGAAGGGAGTGCTTGGCGCCGAACATGTCGCCGAACGCGTACGAGGTCGCGAGCGTCACTGAGGCGGCGCCGATGATCGACGCGTTCAAGAGGATGATCGCGAACAGCGTCCCGGCGGCCGTCCCCACGTACTTCTTCAACCCGTTGGAGACCGCACCGGCGTTGACGAAGTGCCCGGCCAACGGGGTCTTGCCGAACGCGATGGCGACAACCGCCATCAGAACCGCCGCGGCGAAGACCGTGATGATCGACCCGAGCACCGTGTCGAGTCGTTCGTAGTTGATCCACCGCGGCGTGATGCGCTTGTCGACGATGTTCGACTGCTGGAAGAACAGCTGCCAAGGCGCCACGGTGGTGCCCACGATGGCCATGATCAACAAGACGGACGTGGAGTTGAATCCCCCCTTGACCCCGGGCGTCACGAGCCCGTGAAGGAAGGGTTGAATCGTGGGATGGCGAAAGACGGCGAGCGGGATGACGAGGAAATTCGCGAAGATGAACACGAACATGAAACGTTCCCACCGCCGAAAGCTTCCCGACGCGGTCATCAAAATGAGACCAAGCGCCGCGAGGGGCACGGAGATGTACTCGCTCACGCCGAAATAACCAAGAGCCAGGCTGACGCCTATGAACTCCGTGGCGATGGTGAGGAAGTTGAGCACGAAGAGGTCCCCCACCGAGAAGGCACCCCAGAACTTCCCGAATCGTTCGTTGATGAGTCGGGCGTGACCGACACCGGTCACCGCACCCAAGCGGACCACCATCTCCTGGTTGACGACGAGCACCGGTATGAGGAGCGGGAGCGTCCACAGAAGCGTCAGACCGAAGTTCTGGCCGGCCTGCGCGTACGTGGCGACGCCACCCGCGTCGTTGTCGCCCACCATCACGATGAGACCCGGGCCCATGATGGCGAGCATCGTGAGGAGCCGCGCCTTCAACGAGCTGCGCGCGCCGACGTCGTGTTGACCAATGGTGCCAAAGGCGCCCTGGATGTCGCCGACGTGAGCCTGGTCCAGCACCGCGGAGGTGGGATCGACGGGGGGGTTCTTCTCGGCCATGGCGATCGTCTCTAGAGGTCCCTCGAGCTAGCGACACGTACGTGGTGCGTACGCAACGTCCTCGAGAAGTTTCGACACGACGACCACGACGAGATAGGCGCCGCGCCCACGAAGAGGAGGGCAGAGAACGTGATCGTTGACGAGATCGTCCGCAGGCGAGCAACGCCGACGTGGAGCGTTCCGCCAGTCGTCACGTGGTTGAGTGGTACTACTTTCGACTGATCACGCTGCACGTTCCCTCTCCTTTCGTCTCGTGGTGGTCGTTAAGCGAAACAACCACGCGGAGACTTAAGGGAGCTAGGCGCTTTCCTCTAGGTACGTGCGAAGTTGTGTCGGTACGTCTGATGCCTTGCGGCTGGTACTAGGGGGTTTCAGAGAGACCCCCTTAGAACGTGACCTTGGTTGGCGCGGATCACTACTCCTCCACCGCGCCCATGCCGAACTCGGCGCGCCAGCCCTGGGGCAGGAGCTCTTCGAGTAGGTCATCCACTGTCACCACGCCGATCATCTTGGCGTGCTCGCCGTCGAGCACCGGTAACACGGTCAGGTTGAAGTCACTCATCTTTCTTGAGACTTGGTGCAGGTCCCATTGGGGGTGCACGTGGGCCATGTGGGTCTTGGCGACGCTGAGGGCCAACTCCGTTGGTCGCGCGCGAACGAGTGGCGCGATCGAGGCGGCGCCGATGGGTTGGCCGCTGTCGTCGAGGACGAAGACCGCTTGCAAGGACTCCGCGGGGACGCTCGAGGTTCGAATGGCGTCGAGTGCGTCGGCGACGGTCGCCGTAGCGGGAACGGAGACGAAGTCGGGGTTCATCATGCCGCCGGCCGTGTCGGCGTTGTACGAGAGGAGCTGACGCACTTTGGTCTGTTGCATGGACGGCAAGAGTTCGAGGATCGGCAGGCGGCGCTCTTGGTCGATCTCGGTGATGAGGTCGGCCGCGTTGTCGGGCTCCATCCGTGACAACAGGCGCGCGGCCTCGGCGTCGCTTCGCGACTCCAAGAACTCCAATTGATGCGTCGTGTCGAGCTCTTCGAACACGTCGGCCTCGAGCTCGCGGTCCAGTCCCACGGCCTCGATGATTTCCTCGCCCTCTTCGTGGCTCGCCTGTTCGACGAGGTCGGCGATCTGCGCGGGGTGAAGTTTGGCGAGTTTGCGATACGGGATGCGAAGACGCGCGGTCGGGACGTGCGAGACGAAGGGTTCGATGGAGGCGAAGTCCACGATGGCGTCGGTCTGCACGTGAGAACCGATCTTGTGACCGAGGACTCGACGAAGGAACGACCGGCGCCCGGGATCGACGCCGACGACTTCCCAACGCCCATCGATCTCAGCGATCTCGATCTCGTTGGCGATGATGATGCGCCCTCGCACCAAGTTGATGAGGTGACGCGCGAGGAGGTCCTCGGCGAGCAGGAGCTCCCCCGGTCGACGCTCGAAACGACGGAGGTCGACCCTGCGACCTTCGAAGGTCATACGACCTTGGGCGAGACCACCGATCTTCTTGATCGAGACGAAGAGGTTACGCCCCTCAATGCGGATGACGGCGCCCACGATCGGCGGGTGCGGATCGTCGCCGAGTCGCGCGACCAGGTCTTGGACGCGTCCGATTCTGTCACCGTCAGAGTCGAAGATCGGACGGCGCAGGAAAGTGGAGAGGTGAAGAATGTCGGTCATCGAAAGCCGTTAGAACCCCCTAAGGCTACCCCTTCGAACGACGTGGCTCCAGCGCCAATCGGTGAACGACACGCGAACGCCGCGCGAAGAGGTCAGTGATTCGAAGGGACGAAGCGCGCGAGTACGTCGGCGACGAAGTCAACGTCATCGTCACTCACGCCGGCGTGCGTGACGAAGCGCGCACGCTTCGGCGCAACCGTCCCACCATCGACACCGAGGTTCGAAAGTTCTCCCACGATCTGGCGGGCCTGGGGATGATCGAACGAGACGATATTGGTGCGACACGTCGTGGGGTCGTAGCTCGACTCGGGAAACGCGGCGGCGAACAGTTCGGCGAGCTGGCGCGCTCGCGCGTGGTCCTCGCTCAGTCGCTCGACCATGGTGTCGAGAGCGACGAGTCCTGCGGCGGCCAAGAAGCCAGCCTGGCGCATCGCGCCGCCGAGTCTCTTTCGCTCGACGCGCGCTTGCGCCATCACCGACGCTGGTCCCGCCAGCAACGAGCCCACGGGCGCGCAGAGTCCCTTCGACAGACACGTCATCACGGTCGTCGCGGGCGCCGAGTACGCCGCGGCACTCGTGCCCGTCGCGACGACGGCGTTGAAGAGTCGCGCCCCGTCGAGGTGCAACGAACGATCGCCGATCGCCCCCGCGAGTCGGCGAAGGTCTTCGACGTCCCAGGGCGTCCCGCCCGAGAGCATGTGCGTGTTCTCGACCGTGACCATCGACACGTGGGGCTGATGATCGCCTTCGGCGTCGATCACCTCGAGCACGTCGGCGAGCTCGATCGAACCCTTTGTATCGTCCACGGTGGCGAACTGCACCGACGAGTTCCTCGCCGCCGCGCCCATCTCGAAGCTCACGAGGTGTTGGGAGCGCCCGGCGACGATCACGTCGCCGGGTTGAGCCAGCACGCGCAACGCGATCTGGTTGGCCATGACCCCCGAGACGACGAAGACGGCCGCTTCCTTGCCGACGAGTTCGGCGAATCGCACTTCGAGTTCGTTGATGGTGGGGTCTTCGCTGTAGCCGTCGTCGCCGACGACGGCGTTCGCCATGGCGTCGCGCATCGCGGGTGTTGGTTGGGTCACCGTGTCGCTGCGCAAGTCCACTCGTCGAGTCATAGAGGAAGGCTATCGGCTCATAAACTTCGCCTATGAGCGACAACGTGTTCGACAAGATCCCGCAACGCCCCAACGTGAACGATCAACTCGGCGTCGAGGTCGTACTCGTGACGCCGGAGAAGGTCGTCCTTCGCGTCGAGGTCGGACCTAAGGTGCACCAGCCCTACGGCATCTTGCACGGCGGCGTGTCGGCGCTTCTCGCCGAAGGCGCCGCGTCGATTGGTGGCGCCGTCAGCGTGGGACCCGATCAGATCGTCGTTGGCACCGAACTCAACTGTTCGCACCTTCGCGCCATGAGTACGGGGATGCTCACCGCGACCGCGACACCGTTTCGCAAGGGTCGCAGCGTGCACGTGTGGGGCATCGAGCTTCGTGACGATGACGACCGGTTGATTTGCGTCGCGCGCTGTACTTTGCAGGTATTACCGGCACCCTCGCCCAGCTAGACCCACCCCCCTAGACTGGGCGGATGACTGGCCAACGAAAGGGCTGAGACATGGGTGCTCGTTTTATTGGTTGGGGTACGGCCGTACCGGACCGAATCGTGACCAACGACGAACTTTCACTGACGCTCGACACCAGCGACGCCTGGATTCAAGAGCGCACCGGTATCAAGGAGCGTCGCATCGGCGGCACGGCGAAGAGTCTCGGGGTGATCGCCGGCAATCGAGCGCTCGAAGACGCCGGCGTCGAGCCCGAGAACATCGACTTCTTGATCCTCGCTACGACCACGCCTGATCGCATCGCGCCCGCGACGGCGACGCTGATCGCCCACGAGATGGGATTGAGCTGCCCGGCCATGGACTTGAACGCGGCGTGCAGTGGTTTCATGTACGCGGTTCGCACCGCGTACGGTCTCCTGGAGACCGGCAACAAGCGCGTCCTCGTGATCGGCTCGGAGAACCTGTCGCGCTGGGTCGACTGGAGTGACCGCAACATGGCGGTCCTGCTCGCCGACGGCGCGGGCGCGACGGTCCTGGAGTACGACCCGACGGAGAACGACCTCCTGTCCTTCTCCCTCGGCGCCGAGGGCGCCGACGCCGACCTGCTCACCTGTGAACACGAGGGCTTCTTCCAGATGGACGGCGCAGAGGTCTTTCGCCGCGCGGTGCGCGTCGTCGTCGACTCGGCCGAAAAGGCGATGGCCATGGCCGGCATCACGTCGGACGACCTCAGTCTCGTCATCCCCCACCAGGCCAACATCCGCATCATTCAAGCGGCCTGTCAGCGACTCAACGTCGAGATGGACCGTGCCGTCGTGGTCCTCGACCGCTACGGCAACACGTCGAGCGCTTCCATCCCCCTCGCGTTCTACGACGCGAGAGAGAACGACCGCGTCCACAAGGGCGATTACGCGCTGCTCACCGGCTTTGGTGCCGGCATGACCTGGGCGTCGGCCGTCGTTCGTTGGTCCAAATGAGCGGGCCGTCACTCGTCATCTTGGCGGCCGGTCGCGCCCGTCGCTACGGCGGCGTGAAGCAGCTCGCGCCCGTGGGCCTGCACGGCGAGGGCGTCATTGACCTGATCGCGTCCGACGCGTACGCCGCGGGCTTCGACGACATCGTCATCGTGATCAACCCGGACACCGGGCCCGAGATCGAAGAGCACGTCGCCACGAACTGGCCCAAGGGCCGACGGGTCTCGTTCACCTACCAGACCGAACTTCGTGGCACGGTGAGCGCCGTGCTCGCGGCCGAAGAGACACTCGACCTTACGCAACCCTTTGGGGTCTCCAACGCCGACGACCTCTACGGTCGCGAATCTTTTCTCCACCTGGGCGAACACCTCACCACGAGTACGAACAACTGCCTCGTGGGATTCGAGCTCGAGCGCGCCCTCGTCGGAGAACTTCCCGTTTCGAGGGGTACGTGCATCGTCGTGAACGGCCATCTCACCGAGATCGTGGAACGTCGCAACGTGTCCGCGACGTTGGACGGCTACTTCGCCGATGACGGACTCGAACCCGCGATCCTGCACCCCCAGACGACGGTGTCGATGAACCTCTGGGGCTTCCAGCCCGGAATTCTTCCACTCATGCACCAGGCCCTCGAACAACACGACTTCGAGAAGGAGAAGGAGATCCAACTCTCGACCTTCGTCGGACAGATTCTCCATCGGACACCGCTTCGCTTTGACGTCATGACGACCAAGTCACGCTGCATCGGAGTGACCCACGCTGACGACCTGCCCATCGCGCAGATGCTGGTGCGCGAAGAGATCGAAGCCGGCGAGCGACCCGAATTCGCCTTCGTCAACTAGCGAGTTCGAGAACGTCAGCGTCTGCTGTCGCCCCGACGTTCAGCTCTTGAGTCGTCGAGGTCGGTTCACCGCGCGTTCGCTCGAAACGCCTTAGTTTGGCCGCCCACTGGGCCAAGGATTCCATTGGGGCCACGAATACGTAGATTGACCGATTAGTTTCGGCGCCACTCTTAGTCTAAACATCATGACCTCACAGCCAATGATGACCTCTGACGAGAAGGTGTTGCTCGATCGAGCACGAGGCGGCGACGAACGGGCCTACGAGAAGCTGATAGAGGGCCACCGCGTCGAACTCCACGCGCACTGCTATCGGATGCTCGCGTCGATCTACGACGCCGATGACGCCGTGCAAGACGCACTCCTTCGCGCGTGGAAGGGACTTTCAACGTTCGAAGCACGTAGCTCGATTCGCACGTGGCTCTTTCGCATCGCGACGAACACTTCCTTCGACCTGCTGAAGAAACGAAAGCGACGAGAGCTCCCGATCGGCGCTGGGTACCGCGCAGGTTTAGGTGATACGCCAGGCGATCCGCTCTTCGCCAACGCGTGGATCGAGCCCTATCCCGATCGTCTCTTGGACGACGGGAACACCTTCGAAGCCCGCTTCGAGGCGAGAGAGAACCTCGAGCTCGCCTTCGTCGCGGCCATCCAGTACTTGCCTCCCCGTCAACGTGCGGTGTTCATCTTGCGTGAAGCGTTGAGATTTTCCGCGCTCGAGGTCGCCGACGTGCTCGACATGAGCGTCGCGGCGGTCACGAGCTCGCTTCAGCGAGCGCGCGCAACGATCGCCGATCGTCTGCCCAGCGAGAGTCAGCACGCGGAACTTCAACGCCTTGGCGACAAAGGCGTCCTCGAGCTCGCGCGTCACTACGCCGACGCCATCGACCAGGGTGACGTCGAGGCGTTGATGAGGTTGTTGACGTCCGACGCGACCTGGTCGATGCCACCGCATCCGGCGTACTACGAAGGGCGAACAGCCATCGAAGAGTTTCATCGCCGTGACGTTTCTTCGGTGCGTTGGCGCCATCGGGTCACGAGCGCCAACGGTCAACTGGCGGTGGGGTGTTACGTCTACGACGAAGAACGGTCCGTCTACGTGGCGACCGTGCTCGACGTGCTCGACCTGCGTGACGGCAAGGTCGCCGCAGTGACTGCGTTCTTCACCGTTCACGCGTTCGAGGAGGACAGCGGGCCGAAGAGCTATATCGCCGCCGTCGATTTCGAGCGCTTCGGCCTCCCCGATGAGTTGCGGGAGTAAATCCGGGCAAAGCCTCCACTGAATTTCGGTGGGAGACGAATCCGGGCGAGTCGTATCACCAACAAGGAAAGAGAAAGGAACATCATGGTTGCAACGTACGAAGATGCTGGACTGCTGGTTCAGCTACTGCGCTGGGACGCGGAGATAGGACTGGAGAAAGCGATGGCTGCGGTCTTCAGTGAGTCGTTCGACGCCGAAACAGCAGCGCCGGACGACCCGAACATCCGCAAGATCCTCTTCTTCGGGGAAACCGTGGGCGCGATGGTCAAGCACAACGTGCTCAGTCGTGACCTCATTTGCGACGTCTATTGGTTCGATGGTCTGTGGTCCCGTGTCGGACCCCACGCCTTGGCCGCTCGCGCGCACGAGGACGAACCGAGTCTCTACGAGAACTTTGAGTCGTTGGTGACGAAGAGCGCGTAGGTGGGCTCGAACAGTCCGTCCGCGAGCGCCGTCAGGTGACCCGCGGACGGACTGTTCGAGCGTTACATGGTCGCTGTGGGCGGCGCTCAGCGCCAGTCACGCGATGGTGCCACTGATCCCAGCATGAGCGGCTCCACGTACTCGGCCGAAAGCGTCACGACACCCTGACCGCGTTCGAGCGACCCTCGAATCACCAACGCCGGCTTGTGACTCGCCACGCTGCCCCACCGGGCCCACGCGCCCTTGGAGAAGATCACGTTCACGTGACCGGTCTCGTCTTCGAGGTTGACGAAGACCGCACCGTTCGCCGTCTCGGGTTGCTGACGGTGCGTCACGACGCCGGCCACGAGGACACGATTACTCTCCACCGCGAAGAGGGCACTCGCGCGCGTGACCCCACGTTCGTTGAGCGACGGGCGCACGAGTTCCATGGCCGTCGCTTCGGTCGTGAGGCCCATCGACCAGAGATCGTCGGCGACGCGCTCCATCTCGCTCACC
This sequence comes from Acidimicrobiales bacterium, assembly GCA_035949355.1. Lineage (GTDB taxonomy): Bacteria > Actinomycetota > Acidimicrobiia > Acidimicrobiales > RAAP-2 > RAAP-2. The sequence continues at coordinate 20,291 of DASZIH010000030.1, read as the reverse complement.
GTCGGCAGCGGTGGGGCGGCGAGTCCCGTGACCACACCGGGCAGCCGGTCGGGCAACGACTGCGCCGCGGCGCCCGCCGACCAGGTCAGCGCGCGTCGGCTCGAACCAAAGCTGTCGAGAGCGCCCGCGGCGGCGAGCGCTTCGAGGTGGTGCTGTTGGAGACCAGCGCGACGAACGAGGTCGGTGCTGCTCTGCCAGGGAGCGCCCGCGACCACCCGTTCAGCGAGTTCGGTCCCAATCGATCGAACGTCCCCGAGGCCGAGACGCACGAGAGGACTCTCCTGGTCCCCTTCCAACGTGGCGCCCACGCCCGAGGCGTTCACGTCGGGGCGCACCACGTGAACGCCGTGGCGTTGGGCGTCGGCGACGAGACTCTGCGTCGACCAAAAACCCATGGGCTGGGCGTTCAGCAACGAAATGAGGAACGCGGCCGGATAGTGAACCTTGATCCACGCCGAGCAGTAGACGAGGTGGGCGAAGGAGACCGAGTGCGACTCGGGGAAACCGAAGTTCGCGAAGGCCGCCAACGCGTCGAAGAGTTGATCGGCCGCAGCCCCGCTGATGCCGTTCTCCTGCATACCGGCGTAGAAGCGACTCTTCAGTTTCATCATGCGAAGTTCGGAGCGCTTCGCGGCCATTGCTTGACGTAGCTCGTCGGCCTCGGCCGGTGAGAAGCCCGCCACGGCGACGGCCATCTCCATCAGTTGCTCTTGAAAGAGCGGGACGCCGAGCGTTCGCTGAAGGATCGGCTCGAGTCGGGGGTGCAGGTACGTCACGGGCTCGTCGCCGCGGCGTCGACGGATGTAGGGGTTCACCGCGTGACCCTGGATGGGACCAGGACGGATGAGGGCCACCTCGATGACGAGGTCGTAGAAGCAACGCGGTTGCACGCGCGGCAGTGTCGCCATCTGCGCGCGTGACTCCACCTGAAAGACGCCGACGGTGTCCGCCTCGCAGAGCAGGTCGTAGACCGCGTCGTCTTGGGGCAGCGTCGCGAGATCGAGCGCGATCCCGTGAAAGGCCTCGACGGCGTCGACGGCACGGTGCAACGCTTCGAGCATCCCGAGTCCGAGGAGGTCGAACTTCACGAGACCGATCGCCGCGCAGTCGTCCTTATCCCACTGCAGCACGCTGCGTCCGGGCATGCGCCCCCATTCGACGGGGCAGACCTCGAGTACCGGTCGGTCGCAGAGCACCATGCCCGCCGAGTGGATGCCGAGGTGACGCGGCCGGTCCAGAAGCTCACTCGCCATCGTCAAGAGAAGCTCGGGCACCTCGGCGTCGGTGGCGCTCATGGTCGCCCGGTTGACGTGGTCGCGAAAGAAGTTGGCCTCCTCTTCACTGTGGCCGAGCGCCCTCGCCACGTCACGCAACGCCGAGCGCGACCGGTAGGTGATCACGGCCGCCACCTGGGCGGCGTGGTGTCGTCCGTAGCGCGCGAAGACGTACTGGATCACCTCTTCACGCCGACCCGACTCGATGTCGACGTCGATGTCGGGCGGTCCGTCGCGCGCCGGCGAGAGAAAGCGCTCGAAGAACAAGTTGAGCGCGACGGCGTCGGCGTTGGTGATGCCGAGCGAGTAACACACCGCCGAGTTCGCGGCCGAACCTCGTCCCTGGCAGTAGATGTTGTTGGTGCGACAGAACTCGGTGATGTCCCAGACGGTGAGAAAGTAACCGGCGAACCCGAGCGTCTTGATGACGCCGAGCTCGTGATCGATCTGGCGCCACGCGCCCTCGACGCGCTCGGCGTCGCGCGACCCGTAGCGACGCGTGGCACCGGCCGTCACGATCTCTTCGAGGTAGCTCTGTTCGTCGTGCCCCTCGGGGGTTACGAACGCGGGCAGATTCGGTGCCACGAGGCGAAGGTCGAAGGCCAGTTCACTGACGAGTTCACCGGCTCGATCAACGACCCCGGGCCAACGCGCGAAGCGACGACGCTGCTCGGCGTCGCTTCGAAGGTGCGCGAGAGGTGACGCACTGAGCCAACCCTCCATCTCCTCGAGACTCTTACGAGCGCGGATCGCCGAGAGCACGTTGGCCCGCGGGAAGTCGCGCGGCGTGGCGTAGTGCACGTTGTTCGTCGCGACGAGCGCGACGTCGGCGTGTACCGCGAGTTCGGCCAGGACGTCGTTGCGCGCGACGTCGTCGGGCGCGCCGTGGTCCCAGATCTCGACGGCCACGTTCTCACGACCGAAGCGTTCGATGAGTCGCGCCAACGCGCGCTGCGCGGCGCGCGGACCTTCGTCCAGTAACGCGCGCGTCAGTGGTCCCTTGCGACACCCCGTCAACACCAGCCACTCGTGCGCCGCGTCCGCGACGTCGTCGAGCGTAAAGCGTGGCGCCCCCTTCTCGCCGCGTTCGAGGTGCGCGAGCGCGAGCATCCGCGAAAGCTGGGCGTAGCCCGCGGGTGAACGAGCCAACAACACGAGGTGCTCTCCGGAGGGGTCCGACACGCCCACGCGATCGTCGCGCCCGTCGAGCGTGACCTCACTGCCGAAGACGCTCGCGAGTCCGAGCGCGCGCGCCGCCTCGGCGAAGCGCACCACGCCGTAGAGTCCGTCGTGATCGCAGAGAGCGAGGCCCGACAGACCGAGACGGGCCGCTTCGACGACCAGCTCCTCGGGGTCGCTCGCGCCGTCTAAGAAGCTAAAGCCCGAGTGTGCGTGCAGTTCTCCGTAGGTCGCCATCAGTCATAGATTCCAACGAGCCACCACCGACTCGACTCCGCCACCACCAACAGCGCCTCGCCGCTCGCGAGCACCATCTGCAGATGCGCACGGCGGCGGTGGCGCGACCACCAACGCTCCACCAGCGGCCAGGGTCCCGCGTGCCAGATGATCTCGCGACGAAGGGGCGACGAGAAGATCACGGCCGTGGGCTCGGCGCTCAGGGTGCCGCGCGTACTCAACACCACCGGACGATTCGCCCCGTCACGCAGTTGGAGGGGCACCGGGTGGGCCAACGTGGTCGCCGGCGAGGGCGCGGCGAGCTGTCCGGGCCACGGCGCGAGGTCACGGACGTTCGTCGTCGGTGAGCCCCAGGGCACGAGCGTGGCTCGGTCCTCGGGTCCGCGTCCTCCGCGCAACGCGGCCACCACGATGCCTTCCGCCCCGAGACGTCGACGCACCCGATGCGCGGCGGCGTCGGCTCGATCGTCACCGGCCCCGCGCTGACCGAAGAAACCCTGCTGCTCTTCGAAGAGATCCTCCTCGCCGCGCAACTGCGCGAGACGTCGCGCGAGACGCAGGTCGCGCTGACCTTCCATCTCGGAGAGTTCGCCACGCGCCACCCGATGCAAAGTGAGCGCGTGCTTGTTGAAACGCTCCGCCACGCGCGCGTGATCGAGATCGGCGAAAGCACCCAGCGTGTGCAACCCCAAACGCTGACACGTGGTCGCGAGGTCCTTGCGCCCCAACACGTCGAGGGGCTGCGCGCGGCGAAACGCGTCACTCGAACCCTGCGGCACGATGAGCTCGCGGTGCGCCGCGAGCTCCGCGCAGAACAGCCCCTCGCCGACGCCGAGCTTGGGCTCAGTGCCCACGAGGTCGAGCACGCTCTGGCGCACCGCACGAAGAACGGCGTCGTCGCCACCGAAGAATCGACTCGGCCCTCGCAACGGCAACACGTAGAGACCGAGGCGCACCACCTCGGTGAAGGGACAGAGCACACTGAGCGCGTCGAGCAGCACGAGCGTGTCACGCAGTGTCGAACCGTCGGGCTGTTCGAGCGAGAGCGGTTCCACCCAGATGGCGAGGAGTTGCTCCATCAGCTCGCCTCGGCGCGTCCGCGACGATTCGGCACCACCACGACGTGCTCGCCACCGCGGACCGCTTCACCGCGACCGCTCACGCGCACGGTGAGGTAGCGCGCGTCGAGTCGTGAGGACGCGACCCACTCCGCCTGGGTCACGCGAAACGAGAGGTCGGCCGGCAGCGGCCAGGGAGCGCGTGGCTCACTGAGCGCGATCAACACGGTGCCGCGCTCACGAACCCGGTCCATCAAGCGACGCGCGGTGCCGTGACCGGCACGTGAGGGTGGTCGCACGAGTACGAGGTCGACCCCGTCGAGGAGATCGGCCGCGGACTCCGCCCACGCGCCCCTCGGTCGCGGTACGAAGAGCACACGGCGTAGGTCGACGCCGAGTTCGACCATCGCCACGACACCGGGGTCGTCCACGCCCACGACCGCCGCCCAGTGACCTTGCGTGCTCGCCTCACTCAAGAGACTGAGGGCGAGACTTAATCCCCCTAGACCGACCGGTGCTTCGACCACCACCGTCGAACCACGACGCAACGCGGCGTCGGGCACGAGCGCGCGCCACGGATCACCGAGGGGTACGGTACGGCTCTTCGCCAATGAAACGGGCCGCACGGCGGCGAGGAGCTCTGGGGAGAGGGGAGGTCGAGGTGGTGAAAAAGCGAACATATGTTCGTAAGAGTAGCCACTCGTCGCTACACGCGCCAGTGCCGGTAAATCACGGCAAAATGGTGGGGTGTGTGGTCGCGTCGCCCTCTTCAGTCCCCCTGCTCGCCTCGCTCGGTTCCTCGACGCGGCCCTCGCCGCGGGCCTCGATCCCGAAGGACACCCCAGCTGGAACGTGGGACCCCAACGTCGTCTCTTTGGCGTGAGTGAGCACGACGGAGCACGCGTGCTCGATCGCTACCGCTGGGGACTCGTGCCGAGTTGGGCGAAGGATCCGAAGATCGGCAACAAACTCTTCAACGCGCGTGGCGAGACCGTGGCCGAGAAACCTTCGTTTCGAAGCGCCTTCGCGAAACGCCCTTGCGTGATTCCCGTCGACGGGTTTTACGAGTGGGACCATCGTCCCGGACGTAATCGCCAGCCGAACTTCTTCACGCGTACGGATAACGACCCTCTGCTACTCGCCGGGCTCTACGAACGCTGGCACAACCCCGACGACGAAGGCGCTGAGCCCGTGGCGACGTGCACCATCATCACCACGACGCCGAACGTCGACATGGACGAGATCCACGACCGCATGCCGGTCGTATTGAGCGCCGACGACGTCGAGACGTGGCTGAACGTCGCCGACTACGGACCCGACGAACGCTTGCAGCTGCTGCGTCCCGCCCCCAAGGGAACGCTCGCCCACTACGGCGTGGGAACGGCCGTCGGATCCGTGAAGAACGACGGACCGGAACTCACCGAACCCGTGGAGCCACAGTCGCTGTTCTGACCAGTGCCACGCGTGTCGAGTCGCGCGGTGGCGTTTGCCTCTACTTCGTGCTCGTCATGAACGCCAGCGCTTCGCCGACGTGACGCGTACAGGTCGCACGATCACGGGGACGCAGTATGACCCACTCCCTCATAGGGCGACCTTTGCCGGCGTCGAACGGCCAGCCCGTTCCCTCGGCGATTAACTGAGCGACGCGCTCCTCGGGAAGTTTGACGACGAGATCGTCTCGACGGGTGAAGGCGAAGTACTTCTCGTTGGTCTTCAGTCCCTCCGAGTGAAAGATCTTTCCCACCTGGACTCTCTCGTCGGTGGCCACGATATGTTCAGCTACCGCGTCGAAGAGTTCCTTCACCGATGCCACGTCGTTGACCTTACGTCGGGGATACGAGCGCTCGAAACGCGGCGGAGTCGAAAATCACACGACCCGACACGATTTCGTCGTTTCGAACGACGTGCCATTCGCTCATCACGATCGACCCGGCGCCAGCTGGTGTCTCGATGGTGACGTCGTAGATAGACGACACGTTGTCGGCATCCGACCACTGACGAAGGAGACGGTGACCCCGAACGATCGAGCGCAGTCCTTCAGCTCCCTCGAAGAACAACTCCCTGCTCTCGACTTGGAGAAACGGTCCGACGAAGACGAAATCGTCCGACACGACGACTTTGGCCTTTTCAAAGTCACCTTGGTAGAACGAAGTCAAATAGGTATTGACGACGTCGAGTGTTACGTTCGCACCCGACTGTCTCGAGACGTGATCCTCGTTGGTGGGTCCCGGAACCATCGCTGTTCTCCTTCGTTCGTCTCCGGGGGTCGAAACCGACGGAGTACTTGCATGATGCAAGTGCCGTATCGTAACCTAGGTCTATGTCGCCTGTCCAGAGATCGGTTTCTTGAGGTGTTGGGGCGAACCTACGAGTCGGAAAACTGCTCGGCCGCCCGCGCACTCGAGATCGTGGGCGAGCGCTGGAGCCTGCTCATCATCCGCGACGCCCTCTTTCGAGGGAGGACTCGATTCTCTGACTTCGAGCACAGCCTTCACCTTGCCCCGAACATCTTGGCGTCGCGACTTGAACGCTTCATCGCCGAGGGGCTCATGGAAAAACGTCGATACTCAGAAAATTCCGAACTCTTCGAGTACGTGCTCACCGAAAAGGGACGAGAGTTGGGCGGCGTCATCATCGCGCTGACCTCGTGGGGAGATCGCTGGGAAGCTCCCCACGGTCCCCCGATCGAATTCAAACACGACGAGTGCGGCGGTGCGGTCGGCTTCGACGTTCACTGTCGTCACTGTGGGTCAAGCGTTTCGCTCAACGCCGTCGAGGCTCATCGCGGTCCCGGTCGTCGAGAATCAACTTGATCACTGTTCTTCCACTTTGGGCGCGATCGTTGCGCCGCAAAGAGTCGTTGCAACTACTCGACGCCGTCACCTACCCTTGACCATGGACTTTGACCGCTTCAGTGTCGTGTTGTTGACACTGCGAGATGACGCACCAGAGATGAACGAGGTCGAGACTGCGGCCTTGCAAGATGCTCACATGGCGCATCTGGCCGATCTCCACGAAGCCGGTCATCTTCTGGCGGCGGGCCCGCTCATCGACGGTCACTTTCGGGGACTTTCGATTCTCAACGTGTCGCCCGAGGTCGCCCTCGAGCTGAAAGAGGCCGACCCCGCGGTTCGAGCGGGCAAGTACGACGTCAAGGTCCTTCCGTGGTTGGTGCCCGGTGGCGCCGTTCACTTCACGCCGACACATTTTCCACGCTCCATGGCCGAGGTCGAGTAGTCCTTCGCGAGCGCACGTTGATCGACCCTTCGAGTCACGACGACCCGTGGAGCGCACGACCTGCGCCGGCGAGAACTCAACCGCACGGAACCGCCGGTACGCTGACTCGATGGCGCTACGTCTTCGTCCCTACCGTCACGGCGATGAGTCCGCGGCGCTCGGCGCCCACGCGGCGCTTCTCGCCGATGACTTTCACTTTCTCCTCGGATGGAACGACACCATGTCGTGGTCTGATTTCTTGCGAGCCCTCGACGACCAACGCCGCGGCGCGAACCTCGCGCAGAATCAAGTGCGCGCGGTGCAGCTCGTTGCGGAGGCGGACGGCGAACTTGTCGGCAGGGTGTCGATTCGCTTCGAACTCAATGACTTCTTGGCGACGACGGGGGGACACGTTGGCTACGGCGTCGTGCCCGCGCACCGGAGGAAGGGGTACGCGTCGGAGATACTGCGTCAAGCCCTCGTCGTGATCCGGGCTGACGGAGTGGACCGCGTTCTCGTGACGTGCCTCGAGGACAACGTCGGATCTCGACGGGTCATCGAGGCTTGTGGCGGCGCGTACGAGTCGACGGTGCCCTTGGAAGAAGGACAGACGCTCTGCGTTGGCAGTGGACAAGGGGTTCGCCGGTACTGGTTCGAGTAGTGCCGCGTACGTTGTCGACGCATTTGGCTCCGGACGGCCGAAAACCCCGAGTGACCAGTGAGCCGAAACTCACCCGCCCCTCGGGGTTTCCGAGGCACGCCAACTATGTTCCGTGTCGGACAGAACATCTTTGACGGCAGGCACTTCACGTCATTCGCCAGTTTCGAACAGTGGACCGAACTCCACTGCCCGCCAGAAGGAATCCGCTCCTCTTGCGAGGCCCCTCATCCCCCTACTTCCCTCTCCCCTTGCGGTTCGAAGAATCGTTGGCAGGTGCTACGTGAACTACGAGAGACACTCTGCCAGAGAATTTTGCCTTCACCAAGGTCGAAGGGGGAAATCAAAAACTTATGCCCAGAATTGAGTCACTTATGCACCAATTTCGACCTTATGTACAAAGATACCAACCACTTAGTCGCATCTTTCCCACAGGAGCCGTCGTCGTGGCAATCATTTTCAGACCGCGTTTTGGCTGCTCCACGGGTCGAATAGAACTCTCGAAGAGAACTACGGCATTGTAGTTCGTTCGAGCCAGCGTCCGTGCGCGTGGCACCAACCCCAATGAGCGGGCGACGACCGCGGCGAGGCCATGACGATCTGCGACGCACCACGATGATGAGCCCCGTCATCGACGTTTACTCCTGGCCACGTCACCATCGTTGACTCCATCGAGATCCACGCGACGTTCTCATCGCGACAACGCCGCGACACTTCGTTGAAGTACGCGAGCTGTTCGTCGGGCGTGAAGTAGAACGCGACCCAGGTGTTGACGACGATCGTCATCGTGTTGGCGTCACTCAGGTCAAACGCGTCATCGAGTCGCTCGAGTGCGGTTCCAGTGAGTTCTGTCACGCTCGGCCACGTAGGACGCGCGGCCACGATCGCGTCGAGGCGTTCGTGACGTCGACGTTCCTCGGGCCAGAGACACGCCTTTAGCCACAGTCGGTCGTCTTCATTGCCGAGATCGAGCGGATGGGGATCGATGCCGACGCGCAACTTCACGATGGGCATGCTTCTCGATCGATCAGTGGGCGTCAAGTCTTCACAGACCAACGTCAACGGGTCGCCGTCGTCTTTCGAGCGCACCGGAAACTGGTCGAAGCAAAGATTGATCCCCGCCGACGTCCCGACTTCGATGAGATTGATCTCCTTGATCGACAGTCCGACGAGTTCCGCGACAAGGACCTGCAAGACCGCACTTCGACCAGGTTCATTGGTCTGCGTCGATCGCCACAGTTCGCTTCGAACGAGCTCCGGCGTTTCGTGTACGACGTCCAGCACCGAGAGAGCCGCGGCCTCGACGTCCTCGATCTGGCCGTGGCGCGCCATGTCGTAGATCGGTCCGAGGACGGGGTGGCCCCGAAGTCCGGCGAGCTGCAACGCCGCCAAAATCAGCATCGGATTGCGTTGCTCCAATCGCACCGACGAGAGGAGTTCGAGTGCGAGCGTGTCGCGTTCGAGTTCGTGCAAGAGCGCGGTGTAGAAGGGTAGACGTTCGTAGTCCTCGGGCGCCAGTGCGAAGTGGTAGCGCTTTCGCGCGTCGTCAAGATCAGGGGCAGTCATGAACGTGGCCCAATCCTAGAGTGACGACTACTCGAGGGGCGTGCAAGAATCCCCGCCCGTCGATGGTCACCGTGACGTCAACGTCCGATCACCTCCTAGGACCGAACGAGCACCTTGGGAATCGAAACACTCACCAGGTTGGTGAAGACAACGATGTTTGATTCATAGTGCCCGGTCGCGTGATCGAACGTCCCACCGCACGTGACCAGTTGGAGCGAGCGCGTGCCGTGCGATCCGTAGACCAGCCGATCGGGAAAGGATGACTTGGAGTACTGGACGACTTTCGTGACGGAGAAGTTCGTCACCGTCCCGCTCGCCAGGACCACGGTGACCCGGTCGCCGACCTTCAACGACTTCAGGTCGAAGAAGACGCCGGGTCCCTTCGTCGAGTCGACGTGGCCGAGGATGACCGCCGAGCCGATCTGCCCGGGCGGCGGACCGTCCATGTACCAACCAACGAAACGAGTGTTGGTGGGCACCATGACCTGGTGATCCGGCTGGAGACCGAGCGTGCCCACTTGCGTGTTGACGCCGATCGAGCGAATCGTGATTCTGATTGGTCGTGACCTCGCGATTGCGGGAATCTTCGTCGTCGACTTGGACGTCGACTTGGACGTCACGTGAGCGAGCACGAGCGTCTTTGGATCGTCCTTCGGCAACGTGGCGACGAGCGAGATGACGCTCACGCTGAGGGCGAGTGCGGCAACGCTCCACCACACCCACGCTCGGCGTTGGCGACCCCGACGACCATTCACGCTCTTCGCGCGTTCATCGCACGGCCACTACTCGTGGCGACGGCGAGTTCGCACCGCGACCGACGTCGCGACGACACCAACGCCCAGGGCTCCGAGGCCGATGACGCCGAGGAGGATTGAACCTGATCCGGCGGCGCCGCCTTCTCCAGTCTTAGGAGCGCCCACGGGGATGACGGTCGGACTTGCGGGGAGTGTAGGAGTCGTGCGGCGCTTAGCGGGCGCCTTCGTCCCCGTGGTGCCCGGCACGGTCGTCGTCGTCGTCGCGATCGTTGTCGTTGTCGTTGTCGTTGTCGTCGCGGTGGCCGCGGCGCACGTCGGCACGTTGATCGTGTTGTTGTTAAGCGTGACGGCGCCGGTTTGCGCTAGCAGTCGACCCTGCACACTTGCGCCGTTATTCAACGTCACCGACGTCTGGGCGAGGATCGTGCCCACGAACGAGGTGGTCGTTCCTAGCGTCGCCGAACTCCCTACTTGCCAGAAGACGTTGCACGCCTGCGCTCCGCCAATCAAGACCACCGAACTCCCGGAGGCCGTGATCAACGTGGACCCGGCTTGAAAGATGAAGACCGCGTTGGCGTCACCGCCACCATTGAGCGTCAATGTCCCGTTGAGGGCCAGTGCGTTCGCCGACTGGTAGACGCCTGGCACTAACGTCGTGCCGCCGAGCGTTCCCGCCGCGACCGTCGAAAAAGGCGTCTCGCCAGCGGCGATCAGATACGCCGCGGTTGATGAGTTCTGGGCCGCGAGTGACGACGCGTCAGCGGCGCCGGTGGTCCCATTAACGAGTCCGGGTGGAAAGCCTGTGATGGAGGTGCCCGGGGACAGTCCAACGTTGCCCGTGATCACCGATGAACCGGTGTTCGTCACCGTCGAGCCAGCCAGGACCGCGAACGGCGTGGCGTTGCCGAGATTGATGGGCGTAGCCGCTGCCATGGCGACGGCACCCGTGAAGGCCGTCAGGGTTACGAGCGTCAAGAGGCCGGTGGCGAAGGCGCCGAGGCCGAATCGAACGCCGGAGCGATGAACAGTACGACGCGACGCACGGAACTTGAAGAAGTTTTGCGACGAAGAAGAGGCACGAATTATTGCGGGGCTATTACGCATACGACACACTGCTCTCAGGACCGAATTAAGTTCAAAGTCAACGAGTCTGAAAATCGGTATCCAATTAATAATTATACGGGTAACTAAGATTTCATTCAGGTGACAATTTTGCGCGCGGTACGGACCCTTCGCGGCGTACTTGGTGATTTCTCAATCTTTATTGGTGTTTTGATCAGCGATTGTGGATGGAGCCGAAGTTAGCGTCATGCTGATTAATGTTCTGGACGAGGAGTAATGATGTTTTTCTCATTTTTGTCCCAACACCCGCACAACGAATGGTTCCGACGCGCTCAAGTGAGCGCGCCGAGTGCGCGTCGACTCAATCGGTGCGAGTCACTCATGCACTTCTCGTAAGTAAGTCATCCGTTCGTCTCGCGCTCAACGGCCGCATCGTCCTGAGCCTTCGACGCGCGGCGTTGGCGCCGGAGATTCAATCGAAGCTGGACCACTCGGCCCACACCTACCGCGACGACGACGACAGCACCCGCCAACGCTGCGGCGAGCAACGCCACGGCGATGGGTACGCGACCCGAGATGAAGAAGAAGTGGATGCGAACGTCTCTGGTGTTCTGCGCGATGAAATCGATGAGCGCCACGCCGAACAGCACGGCGACGACGACTCCCGCCCACGCGGCCGACGTCCGCGTGTGCTGATAGCGCTCGGCCCTAGTCGTAGAACGGGTTCGTCCGCGCTTGGCAACCGAGTCGCCACGATCGGCACTAGCGGTCTCCTCCGAGGAACCTCCATCTGTCGTGTCGAACTCGTCGCCGCCCGATCCGCTCACGTCAGTGCCTATCGCCTCGTACGACCGTTCGGGCTTCGAGCGACGCGGCACTAGCCGTGTGCATCCTCGAATCCAATCGAGTAAGTAGAGCTTTCAGAAAGTCTCCTCACGGCTCGGTCCGTCGACGTACGTCGGCCCTCACGAGCGATAGTAGTTCGTACGCCGCCGCTCGGCCCCGAAGAGCTCCCGGTTATTGCGACAAGGTTTCGACGGTGACTCGCTGTACGGCGTCCTTTGTCACCAAAGAGACGTGGACGTGAACCTTTGCTCGCGTCGAAAGGAACCTCTGGACGACGTGGACCCTCGCCAACGCGAGCGAGCCGTTCTTCGGGGCGTAGCCGATGAGTCGAATGTCAGCACCGCTGACGAGCTTCCTCGCGAGCGCGCTTAGTTCGTGTTGCGACGCCACACTCAGCGACGTGCCGTTGAAGGTGAAACGCAACACGACTGCGGCTGGTCGAGCGGGAAGCGCGAAGTCCACCGTCGTCGCGGCGGATGACGTCGCGGCGTACGTTGCGTCCGCCGCCTTGGTGGCCGTCACGACGCACGTCCCTGCGCCCGTCGCCTTCAAGGTGGATCCCGAGATCGCGCAACCCGTCGCCGTGCCGTTCGCGACTACGTAACTCACGGCGCCCGTACCGGACCCACCGCTCGTCGTCAAGGTCAACGAAGTGCCGTAGGTCCCGTTCGTACTCGTCACGTCAAACGTCGCTTGCGTCGCCAACGTGAAGGTCACGGTGGTGGGCGATGAACTTGTCGGGAAGAAGCTGGTGTCGCCAGCCTTACTCGCGGTGACGACGCAGGTGCCTGGCGACGTGGCGTTCAAGACACCCGATGTCACGGAGCAGCCGGCGGTGCCCGCGCTCGTGACGACGAACGACACCGCGCCGGCGCCCGACCCACCACTGGTGGTCAGTGGAAGTCCCGTGCCCGAGACGCCCGTCGTGCTCGTGACGACGAGAGCGGCCTGGCTCGCGAACGAGACGACAACCGCGTACGGGTGGGCCGCGCTGGTCTGGGTCAGGTAATTGGTATCGCCCGAATAGATTGCGTTCACGTCGATCGTCGACGTCGGCAACGCCGTCGTGACGCACGTGGCCGTGGTACCAGTGACGACTTGTGTCGCGCACGAACCGATCGCGGTGAACGTCGTTCCGTCCGTTGAGTACTGGAAGGCGACGGTACCCGTTTCACCGGCGCCGACCGTGGCCGTCAGGGTCACCGACGTACCCGGAGCAACGGGCGACACCGGGGAGACACCGAGGGACACGGTGGCCGCGGCCTTCGCGAACGTCACCGTGGTCGCCGCTGACGCGGACGGCACGTAGTGAGCGTCAGCTGCCTGATTGACAGTGACGGTGCACGTGCCCGGGCTCGTCGCGCTCACGACGCCCGACGTGATGGTGCAGCCAGCGGTACCGGCGGTCGTCACGGTGTAAGTAACGGCTCCCGTTCCGCCACCGCCTGACGAGGTCAACGTGAGTCCCGAACCGTACGTGCCGCTCGTGCTGGTAAGGGTGAGCGGAGTGGCCGTCGTGAAACTGAGCGGTGTGGCGCCGTACGTCACCGCTGAGTTGGAGTCGGTCGTCATGAGGTTGTAGTAGTACGTGGTACCTGGGGCGAGGCCGCTGACTGCGCCCGTCTCCGCTTGTGTCGTCGTCGTAGGCGCGGTGAAGGGAGACGCGGCGGCGAGAATGGATCCCGCCGAGCAGGTAGCGACACTGCTTTGTGTCGTGGAGTAACAGAAGCCGATCGACGTCGCCGTGTAGGTCGAGTCGGTGGTGATCGACCCATTCAGATTTGCCGTGACCGTCGTAATCAAAGAAGCCACTCCCGTCGTGTTCGTGACAGCGGCGGACGCGGCGACGAGGCCCACGGTGCTCGAAATCAGCAAGGTACCGCCAAGAACGGCAACGACCATTGAGAGTCGACGGAGGACGGAACCGCGACGTCTCACACTTCTCGAAACTTCTTTCAACACGTTGCCTCCTCGGCGCTTGCGATTCGACAACGGCCACGCCCGACGACACGTCGCGTCAAGAATTGAGAAAAGTGTCACAGCGAACTTGTCGAACCGCAACAAAGTTACGCAGTGAATTCGTCGTGTCGCTGTTCACGAGCGAAGTTATGTGCAACTTTTGTGAAAGAGACACGAGCGTGCGCAGAAAGCAAATATTTCGTCGACGAAGATGTCATTTTCACGCGCGATTCCCGTATCAATTGTCGAGAGGTAACGCGTCTTGAACTTTCGATGGGCATGAACCAACGTCGCCGAGAAGAAACGTTGAAGATGACGCAGCGTCTCGCTCAGTCGCACCAGCCAATCCTCGCAGCTACTCTTCGACCGCTCGACGACTGCGATTCGGTTGGAGACATGGTGAAGACGTGAGACGTCCTCACACGTGAACCACGGATCGCACTCTCGTAAGAGTTACCCAGCCGACGGGGTCAAGCACACCGGAGTGGAGGTGATGGGATTCGAACCCACTGCCTCTACATTGCGAACGTAGCGCTCTACCAATTGAGCTACACCCCCGAAGAGGTGACTAGTTTAGCCCAACGCTCGGCGGCGCTGGGGCTGACGATCCCAGCTTTGAGCGGCTTCAGGTTCGTAAAACTCCGAATCGAACTCGTCCTCGTACTGCGCGGAGTAGCCGTCATGCTGGCGACCGTACAGGGGTTCGATCGTGGCGAGTTGACGACGTTGAGGTACGCGAATGGGAAGTGACGAATCGTTCAAGTAGCCCTGACTGACGGCGTAGAACGCTAACGCGACGTAGATGACGACGGCGATCATCGACAGCGCCGCGACGTCGAAGAGCAAGGTGTTCCCGGTGACGAACGCGACCAGCGTCAACACGACCGCGACGAGGATGAGGCGTGTGAACATCATGCGGCGTTGCGACTTCATCGAGCGACGTCGTATCGGCGCTTCGTACGTGGGCGACGCGACGATCTCATCGGGTCGTGATGAGTACGCCTTCGCGTAGCGATTCGGCGCGGTCGAGATCGGCCGGACCGAGTCGTCGTACTCGTAGTCGTCGCTCCACTCATCCCACGAGGAGCGCGATTCAAGGGTGCCGAAGGTGTCGTCAGCGTGAACGACAGTCAGGCGAGGCTTTCGTTCTGAGAAATGCGTGCTGAGAACAGGCTCGTCAGGCTGGTCCAGACGGTGCGCCGGGGCGACCGCGTAGTCCTGGCGGCTGAGAATCTCGTGCTCGGCGTGAAAGGACTGGATGGACTTCTCAGTACCCCCGTCCCGGAGTCGACGAATTGCGACAGGTGCCAATAGCGCGACCCAGAAGAGGGCCAGGACTATTAGCAGCATTCGGCTTGCTCCAGGTGGCGTCGCGGTGACATTGCCACAAATTTACTGTTGCTGTTGTATTTATTGGTGGATAGGAAACTTAAGCTTCGTGAAGCCCGCACTCTTCCTTGTCGAGTCCCACCCATCGACCCGAGCGTCGATCGCCCGGGTCCTGCGGCTTGAGCGTCATCGCGGCGCAACCGATCGACGCGTAACCCTCCGCCCAAAGCGGGTGTTCCGGAAGATCGTGACTCTTGAGGTAGTAGGCGACGTCGTCGTCACCCCACGTCGCCAACGGATTGACTTTCACTAGGTCGAATTTCTCATCCCACATCAGGGTTTTCATCGAAGCGCGCGACGGCGCGTCCACGCGCTTGACCGACGTGATCCACGCCGAGCGACCCTGGAGCGCGCGACCGAGCGGCTCCACCTTTCGAAGTTCGCAACAGTTCGCACTGCCACACGGTGACCCGGCAGCGTCGGGACCGGGCTCGGTGCGTGTCACGTTGAGCGACCATTCTTTCGTCATTCGATCGGCGAAGTCGAGCGTCTCCTCAAAATGTCCGCCGGTGTCGAGGAAGATTATTTCGGTCGAAGGGCGTAACTCGTGGACCATATGTAACAGCGCCACGTCCTCGAAGGAACAGGCCATCGCCACGTCAGCGTCAAATCGATCGAAGGTCCACTTGAGGATCTCGAGAGGCGTCGCGAGCTCGAAACGCTCGTCGACCACCTCGAGTTCGCGTAGGAGGTCGGAAGTCGGTGTCATCAAGGGCCATTCTCACGGAAGTCTTAGATTGTCTAGTGCATTACTAGAATACAATTACTCCACGGAAACATGACCACGATCTTGCACACCCCTCACGCCACCGACCATCTTGATGTCCTTGAGTCGCACGCTCTCTTCATTCTCCGAGAGGTCGTCGCCGAGTGCGAACGTCCGGTACTCCTCTTTTCCGGGGGCAAAGACTCCGCCGTGCTCTTGCACTTGGCCGCGAAGGCGTTCGCGCCTCAGCAGTTGCCCTTCCCCGTGCTTCACATCGACACCGGCCAGAACTTCGATGAAGTGCTCGCCTTTCGCGACCGTGCCGTCGAAGCCGCGGGCGCGCGACTCATCGTCGCCAAAGTCCAAGACACCATTGACCAAGGAAAAGTGGCCGATCCCGGTCTCCTCGGATCGCGCAACCGTCTTCAGACCGTGACACTCCTCGACGCCATCAACGACAACAAGTTCGACGCGGCGTTCGGCGGTGCCCGACGTGACGAGGACAAGGCTCGCGCCAAAGAACGCATCCTCAGTTTCCGCGACGCGTTTGGCCAGTGGGATCCACGCCAGCAACGCCCCGAGCTCTGGCAGCTCTACCAGGGCAAGGTCAATCCCGGTGAACACGTGCGCGCCTTCCCGCTGTCGGACTGGACCGAGCTCGACGTCTGGCAGTACATCGGAAGAGAAGAGATGGACCTTCCGTCGATCTACTACGCGCACGAGCGTGACGTGATCTCGCGCGACGGGATGTGGCTCGCCGTCGGTGCGTTCGTGGAACCTCTGGCACATGAAGAAGTCGTTCGAAAGACCGTGCGTTTTCGTACCGTCGGTGACGCCAACTGCACGGGTGCGGTGATCTCCGACGCCAGCACCCTCGACGCCATCATCGCCGAGGTCGCGATCGCGAACGTGTCGGAGCGTGGTGCGACCCGCGGCGACGACAAGTTCTCCGAGACCGCCATGGAAGATCGCAAACGCGAGGGCTACTTCTAAATGGACGTCGCGACCAAGGACCTCCTTCGTCTGGCGACGATCGGATCGGTCGACGACGGTAAATCGACGTTGATCGGTCGACTGCTCGTCGACACCCGCCAACTCTTCGACGACCAACTCGACGCCGTCGCCGCCGCTTCGGAGAAGCGCGGCATCGGCGACCTCGACCTGAGCTTCGTCACGGACGGACTTCGCGCGGAACGTGAGCAGGGCATCACCATAGACGTGGCGTACCGCTACGCGACGACGCCGACACGAAAGTTCATCATCGCCGACTGCCCGGGACACGTGACGTACACGAGGAACATGGCCACCGGTGCCTCAACGGCCGACCTCGCGCTCGTCGTTCTGGACGTCGCGTCGGGACTGAAGGAGCAGACGCGTCGTCACCTCTGCATCGCCGCCCTGTTGGGCGTGCGGTCGGTGATCGTCGCCGTGAACAAGATGGACACCGTCGACTGGTCCGAGCTTGCCTTCCAACGCGTGGTCGATCAGATTGCGACCGTGTCGCGCGAGCTGGGCTTCTCAACGGCACTAACGATCCCGGTGTCGGCCCTGCTGGGCGACAACGTCGTCGAGCGTTCGGCCCACACGCCCTGGTACGAGGGACCTTCGGTCCTCGAAGCTCTGGAATCGTCCGAGGCTGGATCGTGGGAGACCGCTCAAGGCGCGCGTCTGCCCGTCCAGTGGGTGCTCCGCCAAAACGGCGGCGGGCGTACGTACGCCGGCATGGTGAGTGGCGAAGCCTTTCACGTCGGGGACGCCGTGACGCTCTTGCCAGCGGGGGTACAGACAACGATCAAGGCCATCAACTTTGGCGGCGTGTCTCGACTCGAGGCCACGGTGGGTCTCGCGGCCGATCTCGACCTCGCCGACGAGACTGACGCCGGACGCGGCGACCTCATCGCCACCGCCCCGCTGCCTACCGTGACGAAAGAGTTCGAGGCAACCATTTGCTGGTTCGGCGAGCAGCCCCTTGGTGTCGGTGGTCAGCGCCTCCGTTTGAAACACACCACGAAGTCCACCCCGGTGCGAGTTCAAGCCATCAAAGGACTCATCGACATCGAGTCGCTCAACATCGTGGACACCACCTCCCTCACCACGAATCAGATCGGGCTCGCGACGTTGGTCACTGCGGACGCACTCGTCGTCGACGACTACCGCGAGGATCGTGTCACCGGGAGCTTCGTTTTGATCGATGAAGTCACCAATGCCACGGTCGCGGCAGGTATGGTCGGGCACGCCACCTTTCTCTAGAGGACATCGTTGTCGTGTTGCCGCTGCCGGTGAGTGAGCGGTCGTGTCCACCCAGCCTCGAAGGCACGGTGACGGTTTGATCAAACGAAAGAGAGTGAGTTCGTGATGACTGACAAGCCGAAAGACCTCCCCGCCACGTCGCTTCTGCACGGCGACGAGCGCGCTCGTGGGGGTGCCATCGCTCCCCCCATCGTCCAAGCAACGACGTTCGCCGCCGCGTCCAATGAGGAGTTCCTCGACCTCGCGACGCGAAGCTTTGCTGACGAGTTCTACGTTCGTTACGGCAATCCGAATCACACACAGGTCGCCGAGGTCGTTGCGTCGCTTGAAGGGGCCGAGCGCGCCATCGTCACTGCGAGCGGCATGGGCGCCGTCTCGACGCTGGCACTCGCCCTCTTGAAGGCTGACGATCACGTCATAGTGCAGCGCTCGGTCTATCCCGGAACGACCACCCTCACCACCGATCTATTGAAACGCTTCGGCGTGAGCGCTGACCTCGTCGGCGAGAGTTCCCCAGAAGAACTTGCGACCTTGCTACGCCCCTCGACCCGGCTGGTCTTCGTGGAAACTCCCAGTAACCCCCATCTCGGCGTCACCGACCTTCGTCGCTTCGCTGAGCTCGCGCACGACGCCGGGGCACTGCTGGTGGCCGACAACACGGTGGCCACGCCGCTCAACCAACGTCCGCTCGACCTCGGCGCCGACCTCGTATGGCACAGCGCAACAAAATACTTGTCCGGCCACTCGGACGTTGCCGCGGGTGTCGTCGCTGGATCCGAAGAGCTCATCGAGCGTGTGTGGCGCACGAACCTGACCTTGGGCTCAGTGCTCGGACCTTTCGACGCCTGGCTTTTGCTCCGCGGACTGCGCACCCTCGACGTGCGAATGACCCGTCACAACGAGAACGGCGACGCGGTCGCGCACTTCCTTGAAGACCACCCTGAGGTCGTCTCGGTGTACTACCCAGGTCTCGCGTCCCATCCCCAACACGATCTCGCCGCACGCCAGATGAGTGGGTTCAGTGGTCTCCTCTCCTTCGTCGTACGCGGGGGACCGGCGCGCGCCGATCGAGTACTCGACGCGTTGCGCCTAACGACGCGCGCCGCCAGTCTCGGTTCGGTGCACTCGCTGGCAAACCGACCCGCAGCGATGTGGAGCTCCCGACGTCCTTCGGCGGACGAGGACGTCGTGGATGAAGCACTGATTCGACTTTCAGTGGGCATTGAGGCAAAAGCAGACTTGATCGCGGACCTCGAAAGAGCCTTGGCACTGACGTCGTAACGACACTCATCGCAGCGTCGTCGTAGGGCAGAGAGCATTCGAGCGTCGAGGTGTCCAAAGGCCATCATTAGGGTGCTGGGCCCCGAGGGTGCGACTCGAAGGGTTGTAGTCCTCACCTGATCACCTCGCGCGCGGGGACGTTCACCAGACAAGTGGCACGAGTCGATAGGACGTTCGTGTCGTGTAATCCGCGAAGGTCGCGGAGAAGTTCTCTCGAAGCAACTTCTCCTCCGCCTCGATTCGATAGATCTGTAGCCCGAGCACGGCGATCGCGCCGAGGAGAGTCGTGAGTCGCGCGTAACTGAGCACGATTCCAGCAATCATCAAAAGTTCGGCGAAGTAGATCGGGTGGCGCAACAGTCGATAGGGTCCAGAGACCACGAGGTCGCGAGCCTCTGGCGTGACAGAGAAGTTGGGTCCCAGACTCAGAAACGCGACGAAGGCCACGGCCGAGCCAAGAACGCTGAGTGCCAGCCCACTTTGCAGCGTGGACGCGTTCGCACTCCACAACATCGGGCCGGCTGGGAGGAAGCTCAGCCCCACCATCAAGAAAGTCGCGGTGAGTGACGCAATGACGGTTACGCGGCGACCGTCGCGCGCTCGCGCGCTTCTGCTGGCAAGCAGTGTGACTGTCGCGCCGAGGACGAACGCCGAGTAGAGGGCGCTGCGCGCGATCTCTGAGGTCACCGCCCAAGTAGGCCTCACCTCAAGGGCGAGCACACCTCGCACTACGACGTCGACCTGTGAGAGGCCGAGCCACGCGAGCACGAGCGCCGGCGCCACCGTCGTCATCGCTCGACGGGCCAAGGCGCGGCGCTGGGTAAGCCGCGTCGGGACGTCAACTGCGCTTCGCCG
>DASZIH010000029.1:0-10834 GCA_035949355.1 Acidimicrobiales bacterium | reverse complement strand
GTACGGAATGATCGCTGTCGGCTACACCCTCGTCTACGGCGTCCTTCGCCTCATCAATTTCGCGCACTCCGAGGTCTTCATGTCCGGAGGTTTCGCGGGTTACTTCGTGATGAAGGCATTGGTGGGGACGTCGGCGCCCACTGGTGCGGCGAGTGTGGGACTGATCATCCTCGGTATCCTGGCGGGCGGCGTCGTCGGTTCAGTGATGGCGGTCGTCCTTGAACGAGTCGCGTACCGACCGCTTCGCAAGCGAAACGCACCCAAACTCGCCTATCTGATCAGCGCTATCGGCGCGTCGTACTTCCTCTTCAACATGGCGGGCAAGGAGTTCGGCCACATCGCCGTCTCGACGCCCCAGCCCTACATCAATCACGCGGTGTTCCATATCTTTGGCGCGCCGGTCTTGATGTACTACATCATCATCCTCATCGCCGGCGTCGTGATGTTCGTCGCGCTGGACCGCTTGGTCGCCAAGACCCGACTTGGTCGAGGTATTCGTGCCGTCGCGCAGGACGCGGAGACGGCGTCGCTGATGGGTGTCAACATCGACCGGACGATCGCGATCACGTTCATCGTGGGCGGCGCACTCGGCGGAGCCGCCGGATTCCTCTTCGCGATGGGCACGGGGGTCGTGTACACCATGGGATTCGTACCCGCCTTGAAGGCGTTCACTGCCGCCGTCCTCGGTGGCATCGGTAACCTTCGTGGCGCCATGATCGGCGGTCTGATACTCGGCGTCTTTGAGAGCCTCTGCGTTGTCTTTGTCCAGGCCGCGTACATCGACGTCGTGGCCTTCGGGATTCTCGTCCTGGTGCTGCTCGTTCGACCGACCGGTATCTTGGGCGAACGTCTGGGTCGGTCCGCCTGATGAAGGAGCTGCTCGCCAAGACGTACGTGCGCCGACTGCTCATCACGCTCGGTGTCGTCGCGACCGTCGAGTTGATGACGGGGCCTCCCGGTAGCAACACCGCACCCACCGCGGGCTTTCGTGGCTCCTTCGCCGAGTCCGCGTCCTTCTTCGGACTCTTCAAAACGCAGCGATGGGTCCTGTTCCTGTTCATCGCGCTCTTCGCCTGGGGCATTGCCAGTTTCTGGATCACCAAGGGTCCACAGGTTCGCGCGACGGTGAGTCGAGCACTCGCGACGCCGCGCCAGATCACGGCCAAGCGGCCCGTTCGCTGGGGCGCGCTCGGGGCGTTGCTCTTCGTGGCAGTACTCTTGCCGCGCATCGAGACGTCGGCGTTTTGGCAAGCCGCAATGGTCGAACAGATCGCGGTCTACGTGTTGCTCGCGATCGGACTCAATGTCGTCGTGGGCTTCGCCGGTCTCCTCGACCTCGGCTACGTCGCGTTCTACGCCATTGGCGCGTACACGACGGCGTGGGTGACCGGCGCGCTGCCGTTGCCACCGCTCTTTCACCACGCCCTCAACCCCTTCTGGTCCATTCCCATCGCGATCTTCCTCGTGATGGTCGCGGGCGTCTTGCTAGGCGCCCCGACCTTGCGTCTTCGAGGTGACTACCTGGCGATCGTGACTCTGGGGTTCGGTGAGATCGTCACGATCTTCGCGAACAACCTCTACGGCATTACGAACGGGTCGCTGGGCTCGAATCCGATCCCTCACCCCTCTATTCACCTCGGACCCGTCAAGTACGTCTGGGGTCTCAAACCGGTGCCGTACTACTACTTGGCCCTGGGCTTCATCGTGCTTTTCCTCATCATCTTCTCGTTGCTCGAGCATTCTCGCGTTGGTCGAGCGTGGACTGCGATCCGTGAAGACGAAGTGGCGGCCGAATCAGTCGGCATCAACCCGCTCAAGTACAAGGTCATGGCGTTCGCCATCGGTGCCGCGTCAGCGGGCTTCGCGGGTGTACTGACGGCGAGTCAGTCCAACAACATCTTTCCGGCGAGTTTCACGCTGACCTTCTCGATCAACATCTTGGTCTTGGTCATCCTCGGCGGCATGGGTTCGATCGCTGGCGTGGTCTTGGGCGCGATCCTCATCCAAACGGTGACCGAGTACCTGAACAACGGGCAGCACTGGGGCTACCAACCGTCCGACCTCTACATCTACCTTGGCGCACTCCTCATCGTCATGATGATCTTCCGCCCGGCGGGCCTCATACCGTCCAAACGCCGTAAACGAGAGATTCTCCTGTCCGAAGCCGATCACGAGAACGCGCACCTCGATGAAGCCCTCTTAGGCGACGACGTATGAGCGACCTCATCTTCGACGTACAGAACGTCACGTTGCGATTCGGTGGAGTGGTGTCGTTGAACGACGTCAGTTTGCACCAGAACCGTGGTGAGATATTGGCCGTCATCGGCCCCAACGGCGCGGGTAAGACGTCGTTGTTCAACTCACTCACCGGTGTCTACCAACCCCAAGAGGGGACGATCAACTTCGTCGGTCGTAACGGCAAGACGGTCTCCGTCATTGGTCGAAAGGCCTTTCGCGTCGCGACGTACGGCGTCGCGCGCACGTTCCAAGCGTCGCGAATGTTCAGCGCGCTCTCCACGTTCGAGAACGTGAAGATCGGAGCGGAGAGTCATCGCGGCATTGGCGTGGTGGGCGCGATGCTGCACGGTCCGGGTACGCGGCGCGACGAGAAGCGCTCGGACCAGCGAACCGTCGAACTCCTCAAGTTCGTCGGGCTGACGGAGAAGGCCAACACCATCGCCGCGTCACTCTCTTACGGCGATCGACGTCGGCTGGAGATCGCGCGCGGGCTCGCGACCGACCCACAGGTGCTCCTCCTCGACGAACCCGCGGCGGGCACCAACCCGTCGGAAAAGTTGGAACTGGCAAATCTGATTCGTCGAGTGCGAGACGACATGGGCGTGTCGATTCTGCTCATCGAACACGACATGAAGCTCGTGATGTCACTCGCCGAGCGGCTCTACGTCTTGAACTTTGGCGGCGTCATCGCCGAAGGCACACCGGAGGAGATTCGTGCGAATCCCGTCGTCATCGAGGCGTACTTGGGATCGACCACGGAAGAGGCGGGGAGCAAATAATGCTGGACGTCAAAGATGCGGTCGTACGGTACGGAGCCATCACGGCCCTGCACGGTATATCGTTCAACGTCCAACAAGGTGAGATAGTGACGTTGCTCGGCGCGAACGGCGCGGGGAAGTCGACGACGCTGCGGATGTTGTCCGGTCTTCACGCGCCCGCGAGTGGTCAGATTCTCTTCGAGGGTAAGGACGTCACGCGCACCAAGGCCCACGATTTCTCAAAGTTGGGAATCAGTCACGTCCCGGAGGGCCGACGCATCTTTCCCCAGATGTCCGTCGAGGAGAATCTCGAAATGGGTGCGTTCAACCGACGCGGCTCGACGAGCGACGATCGCGACAAGATGTACGTCACGTTTCCGATCCTCAAGGATCGCCGCAAACAGCTCGGGTCCAACCTCTCGGGCGGTGAGCAACAGATGTTGGCGATCGCGCGCGCCCTCATGGCTCGGCCTCGACTCCTGCTCCTCGACGAGCCCTCGATGGGACTGGCGCCAATGATCGTCGAGACTATCTTTGGGATCATCGGTGAGATCCGTGACGCGGGCACGACGGTGCTAGTGGTAGAGCAGAACGCGTCGCAGGCACTGCGTCTCGCGGACCGTGGCTACGTCATGGAGAACGGTCGCATCGTCTTTGGCGATCTCGCGAAGAACCTTTTGCACGACGAACGCGTGCGCGCCGTGTACCTCGGCGAGTCCGTCGAGAGCTAGCCGCGTGTCGGGCTTCGAGAGCCTGCACCCGAGTGCTGCTCGTGTCGCGCGAGTACTAAGCGACCAGGGCGTCCGTGGTCCCTTTCGAGAGTTCAGTGCCTCCACGAGAACTTCCGCGGACGCGGCCCTGGCGCTGGGCTGTGACGTCGGAGCCATCGCTAGTTGTCTCGTGTTCGTCCTTGACGATGAACCGATTGTCATCTTGAAGAGTGGTGCGTTTCGCGTGGACCCCGCGTCGTTCGCACGACAAGTCGGGGGAACGACACTTCGACGCGCCGACGCCGACGAGGTCCGCCGAGCCACGGGTCAACCGATCGGCGGTGTCTCTCCCGCCGGTTGGCCGTCAGAACTTCGCGTGTTCATCGATGACACGCTCGCGGACTACGAGGAGATCTGGTCGGCCTGCGGCACGCCGAACGCCGTCTTCGCCACGACCTACCTCGAGCTCCAACGGCTCACGGGTGCCGTCGCCCTCTCGCTGCAACGACCCTAGGGCGCCTCCTTCCTCGCGACCGTTGGGACCTTTTCAAAGGAGGCTTCGACGTGGATCAAGAGATGGTGGGTTCGTGCTGGCGCGACGTGGAAGACGTGCTGTCGGCGGGAGTGTCAAGGGTCTTGCTCTACGGTCCACCCGGCACCGGCAAGACTTACGCCGCCCTGCACCACGGTGTCGACGAGCAGAACGCCGAACGACTGGTGTGCACCGAAGACCTCACCTCGGGTGAGATCACCGGCACGTGGATGCCGACGGGTGAGAGTCGCTTCGAATGGCGCGAAGGACCGGCGATTCGAGCGTGGCGCGGGAGTGATGGGCGAGGCGGACGGCTCGTCCTCGACGAAGTCGACCGGGCGTCGGGCGACGCACTGTCGACCCTGCTCGCCGTGACCGATTCACCCGAGTCGGCACGTTGGCGCAATCCCGAGACGCTCGAGTGGGTTCGTCCCGGTCCTTCCTTCTCTGTCGTGATGACGTCCAACATCGACGACCTGGACGACGTTCCTCGCGCGTTACGTGATCGCTTTCCCGTGTGCATTCGCGTCGACCGACCTCACCCGTCGGCGGTCTTGCGCCTGAGCGGGGATCTTCGCGGTGCCGCTCTGGTTGGTTCACTCGGACCCGAACAGCGCCGCGTCTCGCTTCGAAGCTTCTACGCGTTCGACGAGCTTCGACGTCACCACGGGCCCGTTCGCGCGGCTCGACTGGTCTTTGGCGAGGACGCGGCGCAAAGCGTCCTGGACGCCCTCGTCATCGGGTCCGTCGCGTGACCCGCGGAGTCATCTTCCCCGAACTCGTCACGGGACGAGAGGATGACGCGCTCGATGGCCCGTGGACCGTTCGCGAAGGTTCCACCGTGCGCGGTTCGGCCAGTTGCAATCTCGCCGAGCGCGTCCTCGAGGTCCCTCTCGGTCCGAGCGCGCAGGCGCGCGTCGTTCGAGCGCACGAACTCATGCACGCTCGCGTGAGTCCAACGGTTGATCACCTGGTGAAGTCACTCGACGAAGTGTCGCCTCGCGCGCTCGAGTGCGCTGAGGAGTTGCGGATCAACACACTGCTCGCTCGGTTGCACTTTGACGTCGCCCTTCTCAGTGACGGCACCGAGAAGATCGGTGGTCGACGAGTCGCTGAGTCGGGGGAGTGGGCTGAAGCGGTCTGTTTCATGATGGCGGTACTCGGGACCGGCGCGGAGAGGGAGTACCTCGCCGGCGTTCGTCGAGGGCGACCCGCGTGGATGCCCGCGTTGCGCGCCGTTCGCAAACGCGCGCTCGAGGTTGTAGGCCGCCAGAGCACCAGCGCGATCGGCGCGACAAAACTCGACGGTGACGGCCTTCCGAGTGGTTTCGCCACGTCGACGTTGGAGATCGCGAGGATGTTGACCAGAGTGCTCGACGTCCGCGTGCCTTCGACGTCCGAGGAGTTGCGAGCGTTTCGTCGCTCGTTGGAAGCGGGAGGCCGACGACCCGCGACGGGGCACTTCGCCCCTCTCGTCTTCGAAAATTCGATTGTCTACCGCTCGACGCCACCAGCGGGGACCATCCGTCGAACGCGCGCCGTCACGTCGGGGATGACGCTTCGCTACCCCGGGCGACTTCTTACCGACGATCACCGCCGGGCCTTCGGGCAACGCCAGCGCACGCGCGGCGGCGTCGTCGTGATCGACCAGTCGGGGTCGATGGACCTCGATACCGAGGTGCTGGGAGAGCTCCTGCGGCGTGCGCCCAACGCGCTCGTCGTTGGCTATAGCCACCGACCCGGCGACCGAGGCACTAGGGCGAACGCGTGGGTCCTGTGCAATCGAGGAACGATCGCGAGTGCGTTTCCTTCAGGCAACGTCGGCAACGGCGTCGACGGCCCCGTACTGCGCTGGGCACTCGCTCAGCGCCAAGGGAGCGAGCCGGTCGTGTGGATTACCGACGGACAGGTCACGGACTCGCACGACCACCCCGACGAGGCACTCACCCTCGAGTGCGCGAACCTGGTCCGTCGGCACCGAATTCGACTGGTTCGAGACTTAAGGGACGCGTCGACGGCTCTGCGCTCACGTCCTCTCTTGACCTCATCTCATCTGACGTCGTTTGGCCGCGTCGGTCGTCAGCTACGCGAAAACGCTGGAATATAGAGCTTTTCGACGTCCTCCAAAAAAAGTTGCACCGAACACCTGTTCGTCTTATGATAACGAACAGGTGTTCGTAGAACTGAGGAGGGCAACATGGCCGCACTTGAAGTACTTGAAGCTCCAGAGATCGACTTTGTCGCTCCGGGTCCCTACTTGCGCCTCGTCACCTCTCCGGCCCCGCCGCGGACGCTTCGCGAGGGTCCTTCGCTGCAGTCGCGTCGTCGTCAGCGCGCGAGAGTCTTGCGCCGCCGCCGCCGTGTTCTCGTCGCGCTCGTTCTCGTGGGTGCGTTGACGATCTTGGCGCTTCCCGGTCACACGTTTGGCGCGACGACTGGTGCGGGCCTCTCGACGGACTTGGCCACGTCGTCTGTCCTCGCGTCAGGAACGGACTACGTGGTGCAACCGGGCGACACCCTCAACTCCATCGCGAGGCAAGTGAATCCAGTCCAACCTTCCTACGCGCGAACGCTTCTCGAGCGCGAACTCGGCTCCTCGATGGTCGTGCCCGGCGAGCACGTCCTAATCCCCTGAAAAATTAGGCCTTTAGGTGTATCGTGCAATGGTGCGTTGTCCTTTTTGTTCGGCAGATGACGACCGCGTCGTAGATTCACGTTTGGCCGAAGACGGCGTGGCGATTCGTCGCCGCCGCGAGTGCGCGAACTGCAACCAGCGCTACACCACGTTCGAACGGATAGAGGAGATCGGCCTCTACGTCCTCAAACGATCAGGCGACCGAGAACCGTTCACGAGGGAGAAGATTCTGAGCGGCGTTCGCTCGGCCGCAAAGAACCGTCCCGTCGACGACGAGATGCTCAACGCCGTCGCCGTCGCCGTGGAAGAGGCGATGCGCCTGCTCAATCGAGACGTGACAAGTGAGGAAGTGGGCATGGCGACACTCGAAGCTCTGCGTGATATCGACGACGTTGCCTACGTGCGCTTCGCGTCGGTCTACAAGGGCTTCGAAGGCACCGAGGACTTCGCCCGTGAGATTGGCATGCTGGTGAAGACCACGGCACCCAAACATCGCGGTTAGTCGTGCGCTCGCTGCGGATTCAACCGCGTTCGGCCCTCGCTATCTACGCGCATCCCGACGACGCGGACGTCGCCGCCGGTGGACTCATGGCGCTGTGGGCGAGTGAGGGGATCGACGTCCACTTAGTGGTTCTCTGTGACGGTGCCAAGGGCTCGCAT
This sequence comes from Acidimicrobiales bacterium, assembly GCA_035949355.1. Taxonomy (GTDB): domain Bacteria; phylum Actinomycetota; class Acidimicrobiia; order Acidimicrobiales; family RAAP-2; genus RAAP-2. The sequence goes on along the minus strand of DASZIH010000029.1, from coordinate 3,301 downwards.
TCGCCGCACCTGGCCTCGTCGGTGCTTCGTGAGACACGGCGAGAAGAGCTTCAAAGTGCGGCAGACCTCTTGGGCGTGAAGAGCGTCACGTCGCTCGACATACCTGACGGCACTGTCGACAACACCGTCACACTCCGAGAGACCTTGGTGGGTCTCGTGCGCGGCCTCAAACCGGAGGTGGTGCTCGGACCCGATCCCACGGCCACCTTCTTTGGCGAGGTCTACGTGAATCACCGTGACCACCGTGAGACTGGTTGGGCCCTTTTGGACGCCGTGGCGCCCGCCGCCGCGATGCCGCTGTACTTTCCAGAGCAAGGGCCACCGCACCAGGTACGCGTGCTCCTCCTCAGTGGCACGCACGAACCCGACGTCGTCGCCGACGTGTCGACGACGATCGACACCAAGGTCAAGGCCGTGCTCGCGCACGCGTCACAGTTGGCGGACGACGCCGCCGCGATTCGCGACGTCGTCTTCGAGCGCGCCGAGCAAGCTGGTCGGCCGGTGGGCGTCGCGTACGGCGAAGCCTTTCGCAGCATTGAACTCGCTTTCTGACGACCCGACGGTCGACGAGGCCCCGATCCTGCACGTGGATCTCGACGCCTTCTTCGCGTCGGTGGAGATCCTCGACGACCCGACGTTGAAGGGCAAGCCCGTCGCGGTCGGAGGCGCGGGCGAGCGTGGTGTCATCGCGAGCGCGAGCTACGAGGCGCGCCGTTACGGCGTGCGCAGTGCCATGCCGAGCGTCATCGCGAAACGGGCCTGTCCCACGTTGGTCATCCTGCCGGGTCGCTTTGACCGTTACGAGGAGTACTCGCGGAAGTTCCACGACGTCGTGCGCGACCTGACGCCGGACTACGAACCCCTTGGGCTCGACGAAGTGTTCGCCGACCTTCGAAGTCTTCGGCGACTGGACGTGCGACCGTTGCAGGCCGCGGCGGCGCTTCGACGTCGTATCACCGACGAGCTCGGCTTGCTCTGTGGCGTAGGACTGGGGAGAAACAAACTCTTCGCGAAACTCGCCTCCAAGGAGTCCAAACCCCGCGTCGTCGGTCGTGCGCTCGTCGACGGTCCCGGCGTGTTCTGGGTCAATCCGGCGCAAGAGGCCGAGTGGCTTGAAGCACTTCCGGTGCGCGCACTGTGGGGTGTGGGTCCGGCGACAGCGGAGAAACTCTCGCAGCTGGGCCTGGCGTGGGTGCGCGACCTCGCGCGCGTCGACGAAGCGACCCTCGCGCTGCACGTCGGTCCGTCCATGGCCGCGGCTCTCGCCGCGTACGCGAAGGGCGAGGACTTTCGCGACGTCGTCGTCGACCGGGAGTTGAAATCCCTCGGACACGACCAGACCTTCGCGAGGTCGCTGAGCGGGCTCGGCGACGTGCGCCAGGCCCTCAAGGTGCACGCCGGCGTGGTCGCGCGGGCACTTCGCGAGAAGGACCGGGTTGCCCGCACGATCACCGTGATCGTGCGCTTTGACGACCGCACGAGTGTCTCGCGGTCCCAGACGTTGCCCTTCGGCATCGACGATGAGGACGCTATCGAGGCCCTCGGCGAGGCCTTGATCCAGTCGGTCGACCTTTCGAGAAGCGTTCGGCTCCTCGGACTTCACGCCTCGGGGTTCCTCGAGCGCAGCGAGAACCAGATGCAACTCAGTTTTGGCATCGAGACGCTATCGAGCGACGCCAAATCGAGCGCGGTCGCCATCTCGCGCGGGCGCCAGGTGGACAATGAGGCTCTTCGCGACGCGATTGACGAAGTGCGACGACGCTTCGGTCGTACGTCGCTCGCGACGGCGAATGAGCTAAGCGAAAAGGGAGTCGACGTCGCGACCCAACGCGGCCGACACGCCTTTGGGCCCGACACCGCGAGTGACGCTACGCGCGAACCGTGACGAGCGTGCCGATCGGCGTGTAAGGAAACACGACTTTCGCTGAGGCGAAGGGCATCTCGACGCAACCCAGGCTCTGGGGGAAGCCGTAGGACGAGCGGATGAAGCCGTGTAAGGCGTCGCCGCCGTTGAAGTACGACACCCAAGGGATGCCCGAGTCGGCGTAGTGCGAACCGTCGGGGTTGGTGCCCGACATGGTCGTCGTGACGAAACGCTCGTATACCGGGTACGTGCCGAGGGCGGTTGGAGCGACCGAGATGCCGGTGTTCACGAGAGCACGGAACTTGACGCGACCCGCGACGTACAGGGTCAGGACCTCGGGACTGGACTCAGTGACGTCGACGTAGTTGTACGTCGCCGGGTCCACGTGATTCGCGTTGACGGCGTTCACGAGGTCGGTCCACGTGGTGGCGTCGGCGACGCCGGTGACGGGAAGGTTTGCTTGGCTTTGAAACGTCCGCAACGCACCTTGCAGGATGATGTTGTCGGTTCCGAGGCTCCACTGCGAGCTGAACGTCGTCGGTAGGTTCGGGTACGCCCACGTGAACGTCCCGTTCACTTGATCCGAGGGCGAGCTCTGATCGGTCCCGGGCGTGAAGGTGAGCGGCAAGTAGTTCAGTTCAGCGAGCAGTTGCGCTTCCCACGTGAGGTTCGTCGACACGCTGGCGACGCGCGGACGCAACGCAACGAACGCACAGGTCTTCGCGCAGCGCAACTGTGTCGGCGTGTTGAACGTGTACGCCGTCGAAGGACGAAGCGTGCTCGTGGCGACCGCCTGCACGTCGTCCGGTCCGATCTGTTGCCACTGCGTGGCGAGCGCCGGACGGATCACCAGCGGGGGAAGGATGCTCGCCTTCGTCGGCACGTTGAAATGCAAGCGCAGGACGGGAAGGTTGGCTGTGAGCGTGGAGGGCAGTGACGCCGCGACGCGCCGCAGCGTGGTGCTGGGCGCGCTCGACGCCGCGGACCCTTCGAGCGAGGGTAGCAACGTAGAGCCCACGAGCATCACCGCGAGGGCCCCGACGAGGTGGAGTCGACGAATCACGTCTCCAGCGTACCGAGTGGTTCCTGCGCACAGCCTTACAATTGGTTTACGAAAGGGGTTCTGTATGGCAATGATCAAAACCGTGGGGGTGATTGTTGTCGTCCTGTTGGCCCTCTGGTTGGTTTTCGCGCTCGTCGGCGTCCTCACCGCGATCATCAAGTCGGTGCTTCTCATTCTCATCGTGGTGGTGATCTGTTACGGCGTGTACCACCACTTCAAGAGGCATTAAGCCCGTGGTCAACTAGGATTGACAGTTCTGGCGGCGTGGCCGAGTGGTTAGGCAGGGGCCTGCAAAGCCCCGTACTCCGGTTCGAATCCGGACGCCGCCTCGAGTTGAATTGAACCTCGATCGCTGGGAGAAAAAGGGGCACGCC
>DASZIH010000028.1:0-39890 GCA_035949355.1 Acidimicrobiales bacterium | reverse complement strand
CTCAATGGCCCTCGACTCCTGCTCGCGAAGGATGCGCTCGATCTCGTCGTCGATGACTTTCGAGGTGTGGTCGGAGTAGTCACGGGTGTGCATGAGGTCTTCACCCAAGAACACCTGATTGTTCGAGCCCCAGGCCATGGGTCCGATCTCCTTGGACATGCCCCACTCGCGCACCATGCGTCGGGCGAGCTCCGTGTTGCGCTGCAGGTCGTCCGCGGCGCCTGTCGAGAGGTCGCCGTAGACCAAGAGTTCCGCGACGCGACCGCCCATGCGCATGCACAGCGAGTCTTCGAGGTGTTGGCGCGACATAATGTGGCGATCCTCTTCGGGCAACGTCATCGTCACGCCGAGCGCCATACCGCGCGGGATGATCGTGATCTTGTGCAGGGGATCGGTCTTGTCGAGGACGTAGGCGAGCAGCGCGTGACCGCTCTCGTGAAAGGCGATGCGCTCGCGCTCGTCGTCCTGGAGGACCATGGTGTCGCGCTCTTGACCCATCAAGACGCGGTCGCGCGAGGACTCGAAGTCCTCCATGCCAATGGTGGTGGAGTTTCGTCGCACCGCGTGCAGTGCAGCTTCGTTGACGAGATTCGCCAAGTCCGCGCCACTCATGCCCGGCGTGCCGCGCGCGACGATATTCATATCTACCGACGGGTCCAACGGTTTACCCTTGGCGTGCACTTCGAGGATGGGTAGACGCTCCTCGAGGTCGGGCAGGGGCACGACGATCTGGCGGTCGAAGCGGCCGGGACGGAGCAACGCCGGGTCCAAGACGTCGGGTCGGTTCGTCGCGGCGATGACGACGATGCCCTCGGTGGGCTCGAAACCGTCCATCTCGCTGAGCATCTGGTTCAAGGTCTGTTCGCGCTCGTCGTGACCGCCGCCGAGTCCCGCGCCGCGCTTGCGTCCGATGGAGTCGATCTCGTCCACGAAGACGATGGCCGGCGACTGCTTGCGGGCGGTCGCGAAGAGGTCGCGCACTCGGCTCGCGCCGACGCCGACGAACATCTCCATGAAGTCCGAACCCGAGACCGAGAAGAAGGGCACGCCCGCCTCACCGGCGACGGCGCGCGCGAGCATCGTCTTTCCGGTGCCCGGAGGCCCGACGAGCAGGATGCCCTTCGGTATGCGCGCGCCGATGGACTGGTAGCGCATGGGATTCTTCAAGAACTCGACCACTTCGCTGATCTCTTGCTTCACGCCGAGGTAGCCAGCCACGTCAGCGAAGGTCGTCTTCGGACGGTCTTCGTTGAACTGTTTCGCCTTGGAGCGGCCGACCGACATCATGCCGTTCATCTGTCCGCGCGCTTGACGACTCACGTAGAACATGAAGGCGCCGAAGATCAGGATCCAGATGAGGTAGGGCAGGAGCAGGCTCGCCAGGCTCGAGGGCGTGGCGAACGTGACCATCACGTTGTTGCTGCTCAGTGTGGACACTTCATTCGAGAGTGCGGGCACCGGGCCGTTCGACGTGTAGTTGGTTCCGTTGCTCATCTGACCGCTGATGACGCCCGTCGAGGTGGAGATTACGGCCGAAAGCACCTTGTGCGACTTGGCGTCTTGGATCAACGCCGAGTACGCAACGGTCTTGACTTGTTTGTTGGAGAAGAGGTTGGGAATGACGAGCACACCCAGGACGAACGCGACGATGGCGATGGTGACGATGCGACGACGCACCTGTGGCGCCATGGGCTTCTCGCCGCCTGGTAGAAATTTCTTTAAACCGTTTGGGTTCGTCGGATCGTTTGGTGCGTCAGCCACTTATCTAATCTAGAGGTCACCAGCGACAAGTGGTCTCGCCCTGTGCATAACCTCAAGATGAAAGCGAAGCACCTTTGACTTCTCCGACCATGGAAATACAGGCGGATCGACCTCGCGTCGTGCCGATTCTGGTCGCGAGCTTTATCGGATTCTTAGCCGGCCAAGTTGTCGCGTTGCTCTTGAACACGTTGGGCGTCGCCGTCACGCACTACGCCGGCGGCATGAACGCGCTCGCGAAGGCGGTGAATCCGCCATGGTGGTCGAACGCGCTGAGCCTTCTCGGACTGTGGACCGGCTTCGCCGCGGCCATCTACTACGCGCACCGAGAAGGCCATCTTCGCTCCTTGCCCGATCAGTGGCGACCCCGATGGAGTGACCTCGCCTACGTGGTCGTCGGCGTGGCGTGTCAGTTCATCATCGACGCCGCGTACGCGCCCTTCAACTTCAAGAGCCTCAATCATCCCGTGAACCATCTCTTCAAGGCGGCGCACGGCCCGGGATTCGTCCTCATCGCGATCATGACGACGCTGATCGCGCCCTTCTTCGAAGAGTGGCTCTTTCGTGGCGTCGTCTTTCGTGCGATCGCCGAAGGCGTGAAGGGCGTGTCGCCCCGCGTGGCCGTGACCTTGGGCGTCGTGGTGAGCGCGGTCCTCTTCGGTCTGGCCCACGGCGAGCTCCTGGAGTTCGCCGGCCTCGCGGCCTTTGGCGTCGTGCTCGCGCTGATCGTGTATCGCACGAAGCGCTTGGTGCCGAGTTTCATCACCCACGCGTCGTTCAACGCGGTAGCGCTGGTCGCGGTCATCGCCCAGCGTGCGGGACACTGATGCGGCGTCTTCTCGATCGCGTCACACCACTTGGAGCACTGGACGCGCTCTTCGTCTTCGTCGTCATCCTCGTCACGATCGTGTCGCTGCACCCGCAGCTGCTCGTCTCCTCGACGCTCATCACCGGCGGCGACACCGGCTCGCATATCGCGCTGCCCGCGTACCTGAAGACGACGGGCAACGTCTTCAACTTCACCCCGTGGTATCCCGGATGGCTAGGTGGTCTGCCCGCCTACACCTACTACTTCGTGCTGCCCGACGTGCTCGCGACCTTCGCGAGCTACGTCATCGGCTTCGCCGTCGCCATCAAGCTCGCGACGATCCTCGGCTCGGTGCTGATGCCCATCACGGCCTACGCCATGGGCCGTCTCTTTCGCGCGCCGCGACCGATTCCCGTCGCCCTCTCGCTCGCGACCCTGCCCTTCCTCTTCGACGCGACGTTCACCATCGACGGCGGCAATCTCTTCTCGACGATGGCCGGCGAGTACGCCTTCTCACTCTCGCTGGCCTTGGCGCTCCTCACCATCGGTCTCTTCGCTCGGGGCATGCGGACGGGTCGCGGCTACTGGCTCGCGGGCATGGCGCTGAGCGCCACGTTGGCGTCGCACGTGCTGCCCTGGCTCTTCAGTCTGGGTGCCATTGGGGTGCTCGTCGTCTTCGAGCTCTTGCATCGTCGAGGAATCGGTGATCCGAGGGAGCTCGCCAACCTTGACGAGCACGCTCGAGGCGACTACGCGCGCCCCGTTCGTTTCGCGATCGGTGCCGGTGTCATCTCCTTCGGGCTCTCGGCGTGGTGGCTCCTGCCCTTCGCGACGACGCAGTCGCTCTCGGACTCGCTGGGCTACACGAACGTTCCCGTCTCCAATCTCCACGAGATCTTCTCCACGCTCGGCTGGTTCAACGCCACTGGGGGAGCCGCGGGCGACCGCTGGGTCATCGTCCTGTGCGCGGTAGCGGTCGTCCTCGCCTTCATCGTGCGCGACCGTCTCGGCATGGTGCTCGCCACGCTCACGGTGCTCTCGTTCCTCGCCTTCGTCCTCGATCCCCAGAGTGCGATTTGGAATCAACGACTGATCCCCTTCTGGTTCATCTCGATTCATCTGAGCGTCGGGTGGCTGGCGGGCTACGTCGCGTGGCGGTGGGCGACGCGGGTGCCACTGCGCGCGCGATTCACGTCGTCCTTCGTCGAGGGCGACAACATCGAACACGTCGACGACGTAAGCGAGCCCTTCGAGCGTGACGCGCTCGAGACCGAGTCGGTCGCGAACGTGGTCCCGGACGAGTCCGCTCGGCGAGCGCGTCGCGTCATCGGTGCCACGTGCGCCGTAGCGTTGCTCGGCGTGCTCTCCACGGTGCCCGGTCTCATCACGCCGCTCGCGACGGATCTTCATCTGGCGACGGGAGGCAACCAGGTCACGAGTTGGGCGCAGTACAACTACTCGGGCTACCAGGCGCAGCCGGCCTGGCCCGAGTACCACGGTCTGATGACGACCATGAGCACGCTCGCGAAGCGCTACGGCTGTGGTCGCGCGATGTGGGAGTACAACTCGTCGGAGAATCGCTTCGGCACCCCCGAAGCGCTGATGCTCTTGCCCTACTGGACGAACAACTGCGTCGACTCTATGGAAGGTCTCCTCATGGAGTCCTCGGCGACGACGCCCTATCACTACCTCGACCAAGCCGAACTCAGTACCGGGCCGAGCAATCCGCAGGTCGGCCTCAACTACGGGTCACTCAACATCGCCGAAGGCGTGCGCCATCTCCAAATGTTGGGCGTGAAGTACTACATGGCCTTCTCGCCGTCGGTCATCGCCGAGGCGAAGGCCGACCCCCAGCTGAAGCTCATCGCCACGACGAGGAAGTGGCCCTCGCCGGGCGTGCAGTGGCGGATCTACCTGATTAAGAACAGCCCCATGGTCGAAGCGCTGACGAGCACGCCGAACGTCGTCGCCAACATCTCGAGCCAGGCGCAGTGGCTGACCGCCAACCAAACGTGGTGGTTGAGTACTCGACTGCAGAAGGTCTACGCCGCGAGCAGCGGTCCCTCGTCGTGGCCCCGCGCGTCGAGCGTGACCAGCATGACACCTTCCGCTCCGTTGCCCAAAGTGATCGTCTCGCACACGAACGTTGGGCTGCAGTCGCTGTCCTTTGACGTCAGTCGGGTCGGCGTGCCGATGCTCGTGAAGATCTCGTACTACCCGCGCTGGCACGTGACCGGCGCCACCGGGCCGTACCGGGTGAGTCCGAACTTGATGGTGGTCGTGCCGACGTCACGGCACGTCTCACTCAACTACACGAGTACGCCCGCGTTGACGCTCGGCAACGTGTTGAGTGATATCACGACGGTGGCTGGCTTCGCCGTCCTCTTCCTGGTACTTCGGAGACGGCGAATCGCACGTCAGTAGAATGAGCGATCGTGGACACAAAGACGATCTTCAAGGCGTACGACGTCAGGGGTACCTACCCTGATCAGATCGACGAACGCGTCGCCGAGGCCGTCGGTTCCGCCTTCGCCACTTTTGCGAAGTCGCCCCGTATCGTCATCGCGCGCGATATGCGCACCTCGGGCGTCACGCTCTCGGAGGCGTTCGCCCGGGGAGTACGTGCCGTCGGTGTCGAGGTCGTGGACCTCGGTCTCGGATCAACGGACTTTCTCTACTTCGCGTCGGGCTACCTGGACGTACCGGGCACGATGTTCACCGCGTCGCACAACCCGGCCAAGTACAACGGGATCAAGCTGTGTCTGGCCGGCGCGAAGCCGGTGGGCGTCGAGACGGGTCTCGTCGAGATCGAAGCCCTCACCAACGACTTCTACTCCTCACCGGCAAAAGGAGATCCGGCCGACTATTCGACGCTCGATCTCACGGCCGAGTGGGTCGCGCACGTCCACTCCTTCGCCGACGTCAAATCCTTTCGTCCCCTCAAGATCGTCGCCGACACCGCGAACGGCATGGGTGGCTTCGTGGCGCCACTCGTGTTCGCTGGCCTGCCCTTCGACGTGGAGATCCTGTTTCCCGAACTCGATGGCTCCTTTCCAAATCACCCCGCCGACCCTCTCAATCCGGACAATCTGAAGGACCTCCAACGCCGCGTCCTCGAAACAGGTGCGGACGTGGGGCTCGCCTTCGACGGTGACGCTGACCGCGTCTTTCTCATCGACGAAAAGGCCCAGCCCGTCACTGGTTCGACGACGACCGCGATGGTGGCCACCGTCATGTTGGACCGTCACCCCGGCTCGACGGTGCTCTACAACCTCATCTGCTCGAAGTCAGTGCCGGAGGTCATCGCTGAAGAAGGTGGCGTCGGGGTGCGAACGCGCGTCGGCCACAGCTACATAAAGCAAGTCATGGCCGAGACGGGCGCCGTCTTCGGTGGCGAGCACTCCGGCCACTACTACTACCGCGACAACTTTCGCGCTGACTCGGGGATCATTACGGCCTTCGTCGTGCTGGAACTCATGAGTCGCGCAAACGTGCCGCTCTCCGAACTCGCGAAGCCGTATCAGCGCTACGCGGCCTCGGGCGAGATCAACACCGAGGTGTCGGACCCTGCGTCGAGCGTCGAGCGTCTGGTCGCGCGGCTGCAGGCTGACGGCGCAAACGTCGACGTACTTGACGGGTTGACTGCGGACTACGGGTCGTGGTGGTTCAACCTCCGACCGTCGAACACCGAACCGCTGCTACGTCTCAATGTCGAAGCAGCTGACGATGAATCGTGCCAGGCTCACGTTGAAGAAGTGCTGACTCTGATCAAGGAGACTTCCTGATGGCTCTCGACTCATTCCTGCTCGACCTGCTCGAAGACCCGGTCGACCACGGCGCGTTGCTCTACGTGCCCTCGAAGGACTTGCTCTTCAATCCCCGGCTTCACCTCGCGTACGCCGTCCGAGACTCAATTCCAGTGATGCTGCCCGACGAGGCCCGTCAGGTTGATGAAGAGGAAGAGCGCTCATTCAACGACGACCCCGACACTCGGCTCACCGGTCTTCGCTAACACGTCGGAGCCGACGTGCATAATCTCCGAGTGGCGGCTATCAGCGTGGGACTTGTAAGTGGCATGACAATGGCTCCGCCATAATCTGAGTACTACGACCAATCGGAAATGGACGGAAGCCCTTGCGCACCATCGCCTTTTTGGTGTTCTTCCCGGTCCTTCCACTTCTGACTTCTTGGGCCGCATTTGTTCTTTGGCGGCGAGATCGGCCCTTGTTTCCGGATTCTCGGATTACAAAATCGCCGGCATACTTTCGAAACGTGCATCAATACCTTGGCGCGATTCCGTCAATCGCAGCAATGTTCTGGTTCGTGGTACCGGTACTCCTGACTTCGCACTACAGCAGCATCGAGGTCAACAGGAATTTGAAAGCAGTGTTGCAGGTCGTTCAGTGGCCGCTCATTGCAGCAATGACCGCGTTCCTTCTTTGTGCACTTACAATTTCAGTCAGTGGTCGTCCGCGGAAGATGGTGCCACCTGTCTTGCGGCGAAAGTCACACTAAAGGCGTTCTACGATCATTGCCATGCCTTGACCTCCGCCAACGCACATCGACTCGAGGCCGAAGCGCTGACCGGCATCTTCAAGTGAATTGAGCAGCGTTGTCATTATGCGTGCGCCCGTCATGCCGAAAGGATGACCCAGCGCAATCGCGCCACCACGAATGTTCAGCTTGTCGAGCTTGATGCCAAGGTGCTTTGCGCTCGGCAAGACCTGCGCAGCGAATGCCTCATTGATCTCGACGAGGTCGATCTCATCGATGGTCATGTCCGCGCGACGTAGTGCCTGACGGCAAGCCTCGATTGGACCAAGTCCCATGATCTCGGGATTGATGCCGCTCACACCGCTCGCGATGATGCGGGCGAGAGGCTTGATGCCCAGCGCTTGCGCTTTGGTGTCGCTCATGACGATGACGCCGGCCGCGCCGTCGTTGAGGGGACAGGCGTTACCAGCGGTGACGTTGCCACCCTGGCGAAAGACCGGCTGGAGGCTCGCGAGCTTCTCCAACGTGGTACCGGCGCGCGGTCCGTCGTCTTTGGTGACGATCGTTCCGTCAGGCAAGGTGACGGGCGTGATCTCGCGCTCGAAGAATCCGTTCTCCTGGTGCGCGACGGCGAGCTCTTGACTACGCAACGCGAATTCGTCCATCTCTTGGCGCGAAATGTTCTCGAACTCGGCGACGTTCTCTGCCGTCTGTCCCATCGCGATGTACACGTCGGGAAGTCCCGATGGGGGTGTCCAAGGATCCGTCACCTTCTCCGAACGCGACTTGGTGCGCTCGATGGCGTCGCGAAAGAGCGGGTTCATGGCGCTGCCACTGTCGCTCGCGCCGTTGCCGAATCGTGACACCGTCTCGACGCCGGCCGAGATGAAGATGTCGCCTTCGCCGGCACGAATCGCGTGCGCCGCCATGCGAATGGTCTGCAGCGATGAGGAGCAGTAGCGATTGACGGTGACGCCGGGCACGTCGTCGAGACCCGCCAGGATCGCGACCACGCGCGCGAGGTTGAAGCCCGACTCGCCGGCCGGCTGCCCGCAGCCCACCATCAGGTCCTCGACGCTGTGAGGATCAAGCTCGGGCACCTTCTCGAGGAGTGCGCCCACGATGAGGGCGGTCAAGTCGTCGGGACGCATGTCCACGAGCGAGCCCTTGAACGCGCGCCCAATGGGGGTGCGGGCGGTGGCGACGATCACGGCTTCGGGCATTAATTCCTCCTCGAGTGACTCCAGGACAACGCTGGCGAGCCTAGTGACTCGCCAGCGTTGCGTTCGACTACTTCGCTTCCAGGGGACCGGCGTTGGCGAAGCCTTGGCGCACGCCTTGGCCCGCACGTCGCGCGAGTTGATCGGGGTCGAAGAGCATCCAGTAGGCGTTGCGCGCGTGGTCACGAGATCGGTTCTCGAACACGGTCGCGAGCACTTCGGGGTCGTCGGACTCGTCTTCGTGGACGAAGACCTCGAGTATTGGTGTCGAGGTCATGAGCTGCGCCTGCATGATGCCCTGGGACGCCTCGTGCGCGCACTGCTTGTCGATGGGCGCCGATCCCGGCATGCCGAGAGCTACCACGATGGCCGCACCGTCTCGTTCGATCATGTTCTTCGCCGCGACGGCGAGGTCCTTGAAGCCCGGCACCGTTTTCGCGATGACCTTGAACTTGGTCCCGTACCCGGGGCAGTATTCGAGTTCCTTGCGGGCAGCGCCGCCCATGTCGTAGCGAGCGAACATGGTGTCCACGACGCCGATCGTCACGACGCCCTTCGACGCGTTCTTTACCTTTTTTCTGTTCTTTGACACGAGACTCCGATCTCTCTCCAGTGTAGGGAGTGGACTCGCGTAGGACTTCGGCGAGGATTCGTCGATGTCCTAGTGTTGGCTCGACAGAAGGGTGGGCTATGGCCTGGGACTTTTCAACGGACGAGGCGTTTGAAGAACAACTCGTCTGGATGCGCGGCTTCGTCCGCGAAGAGATCATGCCGATCGAGACGTTGTCGCTCACGCACGATCAAGTCGTGACGTTGATCAGACCGCTCCAAGACCAGGTAAGGGTGAGAGGTCTCTGGGCCGCGCACCTTCCGAGCGAACTCGGTGGGATGGGCTTCGGTCAAGTGAAGCTGGGCCTCATGCACGAAATCCTGGGACAGTCCATGTACGGCCCCGTCGTCTTTGGCAACAACGCGCCGGACAGCGGCAACGCGGAACTGCTCGCCGCGGGCATGGAGATGACGGGACGAGAGGACATCAAGGAGCGCTGGCTGACACCGCTCTTGAGTGGCGCGATCCGATCAGGTTTCTCTATGACCGAGCCCAACACCGCCGGCAGCGACCCGCGCCTCTTGAAGACGCGCGCCGTCAAGGACGGTGACGAGTGGGTCATCAATGGACGTAAGTGGTACACGACCAACGGCTCGGTCGCCGACATCTTGATCGTGATGGCCGTCTCGAACCCCGAGGTGCACCCGTATCAAGGTTCGTCGATGTTCGTCGTCCCGGTCGACACACCCGGTCTCACCATCCTGCGCGACGTGGGATCGATGGACGACCCTGACGTCGTCTACGGCCGCTTCGGCAATCACGCCGAGATCCTCTACGAGGACGTGCGCGTACCGGCCGACCACCTGATCGGCCCCGAAGGCTCTGGCTTCCTGCTCGCCCAAACGCGTCTCGGACCGGGTCGCATACATCACTGCATGCGCTGGCTCGGCCAGTCCCAGCGGGCCTTCGACATGATGTGCGAGCGAGCACTCAGTCGCTACACGCACGGCTCGTTCCTCGCGGAGAAGCAGACCATCCAGAACTGGATCGCCGACTCCAAGGCCGAGATGCACGCGGCGCGACTCATGACCTTGCACGCGGCCTGGAAGATGGATCAAGTGGGCGCCTCCGCCTCGCGAGACGAGATCGCCATGATCAAGTACTTCGGTGCCAACGTCCTGCACAACGTGATCGACCGGGCGATCCAAACGTACGGTTCACTTGGATACTCGAGTGACATGCCGCTCGAGGCCATGTACCGTGCGGCGCGCGCGGCACGAATCTACGACGGACCCGACGAGGTCCATCGTCAAACCGTGGCCCGCCACGCGCTGAAGAACTATGAGCCGTCAGAGGTGCCCACCGACCACATCCCCACGCGCGCGGCGGCCGCGCGCGAGAAGTTCGCCGACGTGTTGGAGTTCCTCGAGGCCGGCTCCGTCTAGCGCGGCGCGAGGCCCTCGACGGCCTCGTCGAGATTGATGCCGAAGGGGACGATGGCGATCGTCGGCACTTCGACGCCGGCCTCGACGTAGCAAAGCACGTGTTCGCGACAGGCTTCGTAGGAACCGTGGATCACGAGCTCGTCGACCACCGAATCGGGGATGACCTCGTTCGCCAACTTGCGATCACCCGCGGCCCAGGCGTCCCACATCGGCGTGAGCGCGTCACCGCGTCCGAGCCACCGGTGGAACTCGGCGTAGGCGTTCACCGTCAAGTACGACGAGATCATCCGTCGTGCGATGAACCGTGCGGCGTCGGCGTCGTCGTTGGGAATGACGAAGAGCCGCGCCGCGATGGTCTTGTCCGCACCGACCTCGGCGCGACACTGCGCCACGTCGGAAGCGGCGAGCCAGTTGAGGATCGCCCCGTCGGCCTCTCGTCCAGCGAGTCGAAGCATTCCCGGTCGCAGTGCCCCGAGCAGAATGGGCGGGCGGTTCACGACCGGTCGTGACAGTTTGAAACCGTGTACCTCGAACGTTTCGAAGACCTCGTCTATCTTCTCGCCGTCGAGGGCTCGCTTGACGAATCGAAGGACGTCTCGGGTCCTCGCGTAGGGCTCTTCGTACGAAATGCCATTCCAGCGCTGCACGACAGGTTCACTCGACGCGCCGAGTCCCATCGTGAACCGTCCGCCACCCACTTCGGCCATCGCGGCGATGCTCATCGCGAGCAGTCCCGCGCCGCGCGTGAAGACGGGCGTGACGGCGACGCCGAGGTTGAGGCGAGACTCGACCAGCGCCGCCACCGTGAGTGGCGTGAAGCCATCGGCACCGTCGACTTCGGCTGACCAGACGTCGGTGTAGCCAAGGTCGGCCAGACGATGGAACCAGTCGCGGTGATCGAGCAACGTGACGCCGTCAAAGGGGATCGTGATGCCGTAGCGAGTGGTCATGCTTTTAGTGTTCCAGACTGAGCGACCTCGTGCGGCCTGTCAGCCGAGATAGTCCTTGTCGTTCGCCTTGGGCACTTCCATGCCACGACGTTCGAGGTCGTGGACCCACCGATCGATCAACGTCTCGAGAATGGCGACTCGGGCGAAGTGCTTGTCCTCGGCCGCGATGAGTTCCCAGTGCGCGTGGCGATGGTCGGTGGTGTCCAACATGAAGTCGAGAGCCTTCAGGTACTCGTCTCGTTTCTCACGGTTGCGCCAATCGTCAGGCGTCAACTTCCAGTGCTTCAAGGGGTCGTTCATGCGATCGTTGAATCGGCGGAGCTGTTCGTCGTCTGAGATGTGGAGCCAGAACTTGACGATGGTGACGTCGGCGCTGAGGAGCATGTTCTCGAATTCGACGATCTCGATCGCCGATCGCTCCACCGTTGCCTTGTCAATCAGCTTTTCGGCGCGTTCCACCAAGAGCCGCCCGTACCAGGAGCGGTCGAAGACCGTCATCTCGCTCACGCCGGGCAACACCTCTTGGAATCGCCAGAGGAAGTGGTGACGCAGCTCCTCCTCGGTCGGCGGCCCGATGGGCACGACCCGGAACTGGCGCGGGTCGAGACTCGCGGTGAGTCGACGGATCGCGCCACCTTTGCCAGCCGAGTCGAAACCCTCGAAGACCACGATGAGTCCGGGACCGGTGACGTCGGGACGCAAGAGACCGGCGGTGAAGAGACGCAACTGGGTCAAACGTCGTTGGGCGCGTCGAACTCGCTTCTCCGACGCGTCCTTGCTGAGCTTCTGCGTTAGATCGAGGTCGTCGACACGACTCACGCGCGGGCGCCTTCTGCTCGAAGAGTGTGCACGGGGGCTCCTTTTGTTCTTAACGTACTCCACCTCCACTCACCGGGTGAACGGGCGTGGCGACGACCACTCTTTAAGATATGAGAGGTCACGGAACGAGAGACGGTAATGCGAAAGTTAGGGCTCT
This sequence comes from Acidimicrobiales bacterium, assembly GCA_035949355.1. GTDB lineage: Bacteria > Actinomycetota > Acidimicrobiia > Acidimicrobiales > RAAP-2 > RAAP-2. The sequence goes on along the minus strand of DASZIH010000028.1, from coordinate 27,689 downwards.
TGGTCTGCGCGTTGGCGCTACTCGTCGGCGCGGCACTCTCGTGGGGTCGAATGGGCTCCGCCGTGACCTCGATGAACGACACCGCAGGCGCGCGCGTCTCGCTCGCCAGCTCGACGGTCACGACTTCCAGCACCACCACCTCCAGCAGCACGACCACAACGACGCCGCCGATCTCCATGCCCCAACCCGTGTGTTTCAGTCACACGAAGTCCGGCGGCGCGGGTCACGCGCCGATCCCGATTGAGGTCTGCAAACCCTGGCAGCCACAAGACAGGTGGTCGGGATCTATTCCATCGATCTACACGACGGTGTTTCGACCGAACGTCGCCCAGCCGAGCGTCATCGCGTACGCGTCGTGGATCCGTACGTCGACCACGGACCTCGCGCTCTATCTCGGCTACGAGGGTCCGGGTACGACGACGACGTTGCCGCGTGGACCCGAGGAGGTCCCTCCGACCGTCACCAATCGACTCCTCGCGACGTTCAATTCCGGCTTCTACGAGAAGGACCTCGCCGCAGGTTTCTACACCAATCACACGCTCTACTACCCGATGGTGAACGGTCTCGCGACGGTCGAGCGATTCAACAACGGCCGCGTCGACATCGTTCGTTGGACCGGCGGACCGCGACCGGCGGCCAACATCGTCATGGCTCGTCAGAACCTCCCCCTCCTCGTGAACGTGGGTGCCGCGACGCCCTTATCGGCTAACAACTTCGCGTGGGGCGCGACGCTGGGCGGCGTCCCGGCGGTGTGGCGTTCGGCTCTCGGCATCGACGCCAACGGAAATTTGATCTACGTCGCCGCGCCGTATCAGACGTCAGCGTCGCTGGCGGAACTGTTGGTACGCTTGCACGCCGTGCGCGCAATGCAGCTCGACATCAATCCCGCGTGGCCCATCTTCGTCACCTACGGCGGGGCGGGGGCGCAGAGCCCGTCGCTCTTCACCGCCAACCCCAACCAAGTCGCCTCGCGCTTTCTCTCCGTCAGTAAGAAGGACTTCTTCGCCGTCTACGTGTCACGTAGACCAGGTGAAGCCCAGCCGTGGTAGGGCGGCGCGAAGCGAGGACACCGGAACGTTCGTCCTGGCGTCTTCGATCGGCCACCGGCGGCCTCGCGACGCTCCTTCTCGCTACCGCGGTCGTCGGGCTGGGCGAAGTCAACGACGTTGCCGCGACGACCACCACAACCACCACGACGACCACGACGATCGGCTCGACTACGTCGACCACCTCCACAACGACGACCACGCCAACAACAACGACGAGCGTCCCCGTCACGACCACGTTGGCACCGACGGTGACGCTGAGTGCGGTCGGGGACAGTGAACTGGGCAACACGCCCCATCTACCCGGCAACCCGAACGCGTACTTCAATCCGGTGCGCGCCGCTCTCGCGGCGCCTATCGTCTTTGGCAACCTCGAAGGCACGTTCACGGACGCGACGACGTCCAAGTGCAACGCCAAGTCGACGCAGTGCTACGCCTTTCGCGTACCTCCGTCGTACGCGAGGGTCTACGCGAACGCCGGCTTCACGGTGTTGAACTCGGCGAACAACCACAGTGACGACTTCGGCGCGGCGGGTCTGGCGTCAACAACCGCGGCGCTTAGAGGTGCGGGGATCGCCCAAGCGGGACTTCCCGGCCAGATCGGCCTCGTGCGCGACGGGACGTTGCGCGTTGCCTTCGTCGACTTCGCGCCCTACGTCCTCACCAACGACATGTTGAATTTCTCGAGCGCGCGTCAACTTATTCGCCGTGCCAAGTCGATGGCGAACGTGGTGGTCGTGTACATGCACGCCGGTGCCGAAGGTTCCGGTGCCGACCACGTGACGAGGTCGACGGAGTACTTCGTGGGAGAGAACCGCGGGAACCCGTTCGCGTTCGCGCACGCAGCCATCGACGACGGCGCCGACCTCGTGATCGCGAGTGGCCCGCACGTGCTGCGCGGCATGGAGTGGTACCGCGGTCACCTCATCGACTACAGCCTCGGGAATTTCACGAACTACGACGACTTCTCGTCGGGTGGTGACCTCACCCTGTCGGGAATCTTGCGCGTGACGCTGGGTGCGACGGGGGGCTTCGTCTCGGGTCGCTTCACGTCAGTGGTGCTGCGTCTTAGTGGCCAGGCCTTCGTCGATCCGACGAGGGCGGCGGCGTCGTTCGTCAATCAACTATCGAGGACGGACTTCGGTTCGAACGCGGCGGTCATCGCGCGCGACGGCGCGATCGTGAAGCGCCGTTAGCTCAACAACCTCCAGGTGGGCCCGGAGTTCCCGGTCCGCGTTCGAAGTCGTCGAGGGTTCCGACGTCGCGCGGACGGGGATTCGGTCCCAGGTGCACGACGTACCAGACTCCACGCCACGAGATCAGCGACGCGACGCCAACGGAGACGACGTGACCCTGGCGTTGGAAGACGAGGCGAACGCCAGGCACGTGCCAATACCCAACGCGGTTCTCACAGGCCCCCGGTGGTATCCACCGCGCGAACTGGGCGTTGGCGTCGACGCGCAGGAACGTCGACGTCGCTGTCGTGAAGAACGCCTGGTGATACGTAGCGAGGTCGAGACGGTAGAAGCCGATGAGTCGATCGACGTAGTCGCTCGCGGGCGATGGGATGACGCCCGTCTTCATCTGGAGATACGCGGCCTCGGGGAAGAAGACCGACTGGCCGATCGCGGGGCTGTCGGTCTTCACCGCGCGAATAAGGATTCGCATCTGGTTCGTCAGCGAGGCTCCAAAGGCCGGCTCGCGGCTGGTCTGAGGTAGCCGACCGGGCGACGACGCCTCCGCCGGCGCGACGACCGCGAGCGCCCCGATCGTGCCGAGCGCGATCGGGGCGAGTCGACGCATGAAGCTAGGAACGATGGCGCCCGCGACGTGACACGAAGGAGAAGCGTTCGTTGGCGAACGAACCGATCAAGAAGAGACCCGCGAGGAGTGCCGCGAGCGCGGCGTAGCGTTCGTGGGGCGGGAAGAAGCTGTACTTGACCACGGACGTACCGCTCGGCACGTCGATCTGTTGGTAGACGCCATCGACGGTCGTGATTGTGGCGGCTTTCCCGTTCACCGTTGCCGTCCAGCCGTTCATCGACAGTTCGGTGCGCAGCAGCGTCGCGCCCGACGTTGAGCAGTTGACGGAGGCCACGTTGTCGTTGGTGCTCGACACCGTGCACGAGGACGACGACGTGGAGAAGAGCCCTCGAGGGTGTGGGAGCACGTAGACGCTGGCCAGTGTTCCGGAGAAGACCTTCTTCACGCCGAGCTTCGTGAGGGCAGGTGACAAGACCACTTGGATCGGAATGAGCAAGTACTTCACCGAAGCGTTCTCGTACGCCTGGAAGTGCGTCGCCAGTTCGGCCTCCTGGTTCTCGACGCCCTGCAGTCCACCATGGATAACGAACTGGTTGCCGGGGGTGAGACCGGGGTAGAGATTCTGTTCAATGTAGTTCTTGAAGCTCTTCGGGAAGGGCAGGTCGATCGCGGAGAGCTCGTTCAGTCCGAACTCTGTGCCCCAGTTGGGATAGAGGACCGCGAAGTCGAGGAACCGGTATTGGCCCTCGTTTTGCTGGAGATACTGGATCGGCGCGTAGTCAATGTTGATTTCTTTGGGCGAGCCCACCGTTGGCACGATGAATAAGAGGAGTGCCTCGCCGACGACCACGAGCGCGATGAGTAGTGGCGTGATCCGAGCATTGTAGAACCGTCCGACGATGAGAAGGGCCGCCAGCGCGATGAAGGGGATGAGGTCAAGGCCGATCAAGATGATCCGTGCCTTGTGCGAGAGGATGACGCCCTTGTTATACGGACGCGCTTCGTTGACACACCACAACAACACGAACACCATCAGCACCGTGGACGACGTCAGGAGTCGCTTGGCGCGGGTGCTCTGCGTGAAGTCGACCAGTCCGAAACCCGCCAGGATCACGACGGCCATTTCGCAACTGGGCATGATGTAGCGCGGGAACGACGCGGTACTCACGAGGGGGATGAGGTTCCACAAGACACGAAAGTGAAGGAAGTCGAGGGCGCCCGCGAGTCCCGCCAGGGTCCACACCGCGAGAAAGACGCGCAACGCTCGATGGCGCGCTCCGAAGAGTCCGACGATCGCCACGGCGCAGATACCGGCCCCGAAGTAGCCACCGATCTCACCCCACACCGACGGCACGTTGGTGCTGTTGAAGATGGTGCCGTACACGTAGGGATCGAAGAAGGACGAGATCGCTTCCGTGGGCAGACGGACGACGCCCAGGACGGCGGCGGTGTGGCTACCGACGAAGGCGACCTTCATGAAGTCGTAGAACGGCACCAGTATGGGCAGCGAGAGCACGATACCGACGAGGCCACCCAGACCGAGGCGGCGCAGAACACGCAGACGCTGCTCGCTCGGCACGGAGAAGAGGCGAACGACGGCCCACGCGCCGGCGAAGAGACCGTCGAAGTAGGCGACCTCCGGGAAGCCGGCGTACATGGAGAGCGCGAGGGCGATTGCCGCGATGTACCAGCCTCGTTTGGACGTGCTCGGTGCGCTGTCGATGATCATCTCGATGCCGAGGAGCAACATCGGCAGGAACGCCACGGGATTGAGGACCGCGTTACCGAGCCATGCGTACGTCCCGTTGAGGGCGAAGAGCATGCCCGCGACGGTGGCCATGAAGATCGGCATCGAAAGTCGGCGAGCGAGAAAGTAGGTCGAGATCCCGGCGATGACTTCGAGGCTGACGTGGAACCAGACGAGCCCCGACGAGAGACCGAAGAGCAACGTGAGGGGAAAGAGCGCCGCTGACTGCATCTCACCCGCGAGCGGCTGACCGAGACCTTCGAAGTAGTTCCACCACGGAACGTGACCGTGCAACAGGTCCATCGCGGCTTGATGGCCGAGGGACTGCGTGATGAAGCCGACGTTCGGGTCGATGGCCTGGCGGCTGCACACCAGACGACAGAGGTGCTGCGAGATGCCTGCCGTCCAAGAGATGGGGTCGTTGTTGCCGAGTCCGAGGACGTAGATCGCGTTGCCCAGGAGGACCGTGAGGACGATAAGGACCAGCGGAACCGTCCAAGGGGGAAGCCGGCGGTAGAAGTCGGCCGCCCGTTCCCTCGTCGAATTCACTTCCTTAGGTTACAAGGGACGCCACGTCGCTCGGGGACCGAGTTTCAGCGCAAGAGGTAGAACATCTTCTCTCCCAAGAGAAGGAGCGACTCGGGGAAGTAGGGGTCTCGGAATGAGCCGAAGATGTCCCAACGTTTGACGAAGCGGTCTCGGTCGTCGATGGGATCGAGGTCGCCGCGCGAGGAGCCGACGTGGTGATAGAGCCGGACGTCCGGTGTGTAGATCACGTAGCGATCTTCCATCTGGGCGCGCAGACAGATGTCGACGTCGTTCATGACGACCTTCAGTTGTTCGTCCATCCCGCCCAAATGTTGCCAAAACTCACGTAGCACCATCTGCACCGCGCCCGTCACGGCCGCAACGTCGCGGATAGCGGACGAGAAGTAGTCGACGTGGGCGTAGTTCGAGTCGGTGCGAAGGTGCTGTGGATAGGGCGCGATGATGATGCTCTCGTGCTCGCGTCGGCCGTCTCGATCGAGCAGACACGCCCCGACGATGCCCACGTCCGGTAACGAGGCGAGCGCGATGAGTTGCTCGAGCCAGTCGGGCGTCACCACGATCGTGTCGTTGTTGAGCGTGACCACGTAGTCGGCACTCGAGTGATTGACGCCGCGATTGACGATCTTTGCGTAGTTAAATGGTCCGGGACAAGGGATGACGCTGTACTTCGTCTCGTCGAAGTACTCCAGCGACTCGGGTTCCACCGAGTCGTTGTCGAGGATGATGATGTCGTAATTCGTGTACGTGGTCTTCTCTTCGATGGATGAGATGCACTGCGCGACGAGATCGATACGGTCACGCGTGGGGATGATGATGTCGATGCTCGGTGACGGCGTCGGCGCGTCGAGCCGCCAACGAACGAGACCGGGCAACGCACCGGGTGACACGGTGCCGTACCAGCCACGTCGATCGATGGCGGCTTGGACCACACGACACGTATCAGCGTCGAGGTGCGCCGCGTCGAAGGAACTCGGCGCGCGTCCCGCGGGCAGCACTATCGTCACGTGATGAAAACGAGCCTTTGCTTCACTCAGTCTCAGGTAAGCGTCGTGTTCGAAGGCCCAGCCGGCGTCGGGCGAGAAACCTCCGGCGCGAAAGAGCGTCTCGACGCGCAGGAGCGCAGGACGCCCCACGACGTTGTAGCTGAGCAGCGTGTGTGGCGCAACAGCCGGACTCTTCAGTATCGGCGCGAACTCATTCGGACCTGGCTCGTCGCCGAAGACGACGTCGTCATCCTTCGTGACGTGGGCTAACAACTTGGCGACGCTGTAGCGGCGACTCTCGTCGCTTGACGTCGCGTCAGCGAGAAAGAGCCACTCCGACGTCGTTTCGTTGAGCAGGTCGTTGAGCTGGTTGATGAGTTCACGGGCGCTTGGCAGACGTTCGTCGACCTCGACGATGGTCACGTCGCTCTCGTCGAACGTGATGGTCGCCAGTTCGAAGTTGTAGTCAATCGTGAGGGGCCGATAGTTGATTGGAAAGATCGTCGCGGCTTTCGCGGCCACGACGCGCGTGACCTTGGCGGCGTTCTTTCTGCGACGCAGGCGAAGGACCTTCAGCAAAGGTCGAAAGATGAATCGCGCGACGTGGTAGCGCCAGGTGTCCTCGCCGAGGATTCGTCCAGCGGTTCGTTGGAATCGAGTCCCTGACATCAACCTGATCTGTTTGTGAAACGCGACCCAGCGTCGCCTGATGTCTTCGGCGGTGATCGGCGGCGTGGATTCGTCGTCGAACCGTTGCAGGAGTGCCAAGTTCTTGTCTCTCTCGTTGCACGAAGCCGGGATGACTTGGTGGCGTTTCAACGATTTTAGTTGCGGGGCTCCGGGTCACCGAGAACTGGCCGTTCGTTCCTCACCGTTACCGGGATTTCGAGAGAATTGTATTGAATCAAGGTCGCTCTTCACGTGTCGACCACGTGACGAGAAGTGCGCAGGCATTCCCGGCAATTTCTCCGTCGTCTCAATGAACCAGGGTTAGACGCCAAGTAAGTGCTACATTTCGGCACCTGTTTTTTTCACGCTTGCCAGAGGAATAGGAGAGATGTTGCCATGACGGACACCCTCGAGGCCCCAGCTGGTGGTACCTCTGAACACAGTCTTCGCCCCGGGGTACTTGGACTTTTCGACTCGGTGGTGATGGGTGTCGCGGGCGTGGCGCCCGGCTACTCCATTGCTGGAACGACCGCGCTCTTGTTCGGTGCAGTCTTCCTAGGAAGTGCGGCGGCGTTGTTGTACTGCGGAATCGCCATGTTTGGCATTGTCTTCGCCTTCAGTTACCTCGGCCGCGTTGAGTCCAACGCCGGGGCAAGTTATTCATGGGTCCGTCGTGCGTTGCACCCAGCGTTGGGCTTTCTGTCTGGCTGGGCCGTGATCGTGTCGGCTCTCATCTTCATGGTGATAGCTACCCTTCCCGCCGGCTCTAACATTTTGGGGCTGTTTTCGACGAGCGCCGCGAACAACAAAGTCGAAGTGACTCTTGTAGGTGCAGTGTTCTTCCTCCTTATGGTCGCAGCCGTGGCAGCTGGGGTGACGATCACCGTGACCGTTCAGATTGTCATGTCGTGCGTGGAGATCTTCATCCTTCTCCTCTTTGCAGCGTTGGCAATTTTCCACGGACACCACGTCCACCAGTTCTCGTGGCACTGGTTTTCTCCCTCGGTCTTTCATGGTCAGTCTGGCTTTGTAGGTGGCGCGCTCATCGCGGCTTTCTACTACTGGGGTTGGGACGTCACGGCAAATCTGAATGAGGAGACGAAGAGCGCGAAGAAGACGCCGGGTTTGGGAGCGATAATCGGAATCATCTTCGTCTTCTTGCTCTTCGAAGTGTTCACTATCGCCACCAACATGGTCTTGACAGCAGGGCAGATTCAGGCGAATTCGGCTGACGTTCTCAGCGTCTTAGGTCAGCAGGTGTGGCACGGCAACACTGGGAAAATTATCGTGCTAGCGGTGGTTCTCTCCACGGTCGCGACGTTGGAGACGACGCTCATCCAAGTCACGCGGACGCTGTTCGCAATGGGACGAGACAACACGTTGCCCAAACGACTTGGGATGGTGAACGCGAAAAGAAAGACGCCCATTTTCGCGACACTCGTCGTGATGTTTATCTCGTTAGCTCTCTTCGTCGGTTCGCAGTCTTTTCACTCCATTAACTCGATTATGAGTGACGGCGTCAACGCCATAGCGATACAGATATGCATCTACTACTGCTTGGCGGGTCTCGCCGTCGTCGTGCTTTACCGCAGGCAATTGCTGAGTTCGTTGTCGAACTTCATCTTCATGGGGCTGTGGCCGTTCGTTGGTGCGCTGTTCATGGCGTACCTCTTCATCAAGGCAATCCCGAACTTGCGCCAATCAAATCCAGCGCAAGTGTGGATTGGACTGGGCGCTATGGCCCTCGGCCTGATACCGATGATTTACTACTGGATGAAGCGCGTCCCGTACTACAAGATGCCCGCAAAGGAAGATCGGATTGCGGTGCTCGAGGAGCTCGAGCGGAATCTCTAGATTCGTAATCTGAGGCCCCGGGCGTCATAGTCCCTACGACGACGTCCATGATGGAGTAGTGCGAATCGTCAGTTTGGTCCCTTCGGTTACCGAGACCCTCACCCACTGGGACCGCACGCCAGTCGCGTGCACCCGATTCTGCGAACGGGCCGACCTTGAACACGTTGGGGGGACGAAGGATCCCGACATCGCGCGCGTCGTCGAACTGAAGCCCGACCTCGTGGTCGTCGACGAAGAGGAGAACCGACGTGAGGACTACGACGCGCTTGTCGCCAGTGGCGTCGAGGTCATTGCGTTACACGTGCGCTCGCTCGCTGACGTCGATCGGGCAATGACCGATCTGGCGCAGAGCGTGGAAGCGCGTTGGTCACCGATGGATCTCGGCGAGCCACGACCAACGCGCGCACGAGCCTTCATCCCGATATGGCGCCGCCCCTACATCGCCCTTGGGACGCCCACGTACGGGTCATCGTTCTTGGCGCACCTCGGCGTCGCCAACGTCTTCGAGTCCGGCGACACGTATCCGCACGTTGAACTCGACGACGTCACCAGCATGGGCGCGGACGTGGTGCTCGCCCCGAGCGAGCCGTACCCGTTCACGAGACGGCAACTCGCTGAACTCGAAGCGGTCGCGCCGACGATGTTCCTCGACGGGAAGGACCTCTTCTGGTGGGGGAGTCGAACGCACGACGCACTGAGCCGTGTGGAGCGTTGCCTCAGTAGTTTGCCGATAGTTTGAGCGACTCGACGGTGCGCAGACGGCTTTACGCCGAGCGACACATCGGGCGGGACCTAGATGCCGGTGAACTCTCCTGGCGCCTCGAAGGCCAGCACCGAATCGCCGTCGCTTGGTGACACGTGGGCCTTTTGTCGCAGCGGAATCTCTTTCAAGAACCAGCTCACGATGAAGGCCACGATGGCGAACGGTACAGCGACGATGAAGACGGTTTGGAGTGTGTGACTGAACGCGTTGACGACGATTGTCCGTTCGCCTAAGGGCAGCTTGTGTATCTGCGCTGGGTTTTCCGCGATGTTCCCGCCCTTGAGCAATTTCAGTAAGGCCGGCGAGCCGGTTGCTCGCAGCTGGTCGAGCAGACGAGTGTTGAAGACCGCGCCGAGGACGGCCACGCCAAAGGCTCCGCCAATGGTTCGAAAGAACGTCGCGGTCGCGGTCGCGGTGCCGAGCTGGGAGTGGGGCACGGCGTTTTGAACTGCGACGACCAGGATCTGCATGACGAGGCCGAGTCCGAGACCCACGACGAACATGTCGATGGCCGCGTAGGAGAACGACGTGTGCGAACCCAGCCGGGTCAGGAACACCAGACCTATGGTCAACACCGCCGAACCGAGGATTGGAAAGATCTTGTAACGACCGGTTCGAGAGACGAGTTGCCCGCTGAGGATGAACGTGATGAGCATGCCGCCGACCATGGGCAAGAGTTCAAGACCCGACAGCGTTGGAGAAGCGCCGTGCACGATCTGGAGATAGAGCGGCAAGTACACAATCGAACCGAACATCGTGAAACCGATGACGAAGCTGACGGCGGAGGCCGCGTTGAACGTTCGGTTGCGAAAGAGGTTGAGCGGAATGATGGGTTCGGCAACCCTCGCTTCGATGAAGCAAAAGCCCACCAACAGAATCGTGCTGAGCACGCCTAGACCAATGATGGTCGAAGAGCCCCAGGCGTACTGCTGGCCGCCCCACGTCGTCAAGAGGATGAGCCCCACGACACCCGTGGAGAGCAGTGCCGTACCCCACCAGTCGACCTTGTGGTGGACGCGGTTCGTTGGCACGTGGAGCACGAAAGCGATGGCCACCATGGCGATGACGCCGATCGGCACGTTGATATAGAAGATCCAGCGCCACGACGCGTGTTGCGTGAACCAGCCACCGGCGAGGGGACCGAGAATGCTCGACAGTCCGAAGACCGCGCCGAAGTAGCCCATGTAGCGGCCACGTTGGCGGGGTGGGATGACGTCGCCGATGATCGCTTGCGAACCGACCATCAGTCCGCCCGCTCCCGCGCCTTGAATTGCGCGACAGGCGATGAGCTCGATCATGTTCTGCGAGAGACCCGACAGCATCGAGCCGACCAAGAAGATGATGATCGCGATTTGATAGAAGTTCTTTCGCCCGTAGAGGTCGCCAAACTTGCCCCACAGGGGAAGCGAGATGGTGGAGGTGATCAGGTAGGCCGTGACCACCCAGGAAAGGTGATTCAGCCCTTTGAGGTCGCCGGCGATCGTGGGCAACGCCGTGGCGACAATGGTCTGGTCGAGGGCTGCCAAGAACATACCCAACATGAGGGCGAAGAGGATGACGAGTATCTTGCGATGCTCTTCCTTCGAGAACTCGTGTTCCTCGGGTGCTTGGACAGCACTCTGTAGATCATCAGTCACGGTCGTTCTCCATATCCTTGGTCAGTACGTCGGCAAATCTGCTCATCGATGTTGCAAAACTTCGAAGTTCCTCAGCCGTCCAATCCTGGAACAACCGCGCCAGGCGCCTCTTGTGCGCGGCGAGGACGAGTTGCAGGGTCTCTTCACCCGAGCTCGTCAGTCGGATGCGGGTAGCGCGCTTGTCCTCGGGGTCGGCGTCGCGAGCGACGAATCCGAGACGCTCGAGTTGCTGCACCTTTCGCGTTACCGCAGGCGCGTCGATGCCAAGACGCTCGGCCAGTTCCGTTACTCGAAACGATCCGTCGGTGTGTAAATGCAGCTTGTACAGCAGTGCTGATCCGGCGCGATCCAGTCGGACGCCAGCTTCTTGGAGGAGTTGCTCGTGGGTGCGCGCTTGGTTGAACGATCTCGCCAACACTTGGAGACTTGCGGAGACGCGATCAAGTTCTTCGCTTGAAGGTTGGGTGGAGACCTTCGAAGAAGTTGTTTTCATCACGCAACTATATTACGGCACGCGCTCCCTCGCGTGACCACGAACGCGCGGACGCTTCTTGGAAGCGAAGTACCTCATCAGAGTAGGTATCGTGGGTCAAACATTCTCGAGAGCCGTGGAACCGCCAGCGAGGTCTTTCGCCGGGTCGGCCCGAGGGACCGGCCCGCTGTCCCCGCACTGTCGAGCTGGGGTTCTCTTTCCTTTGACGCCGAGCACCTCGATGAACGATTCCAAAGCTCGTGTAGTACTGACGAACAAGTGGTCGACCTACGTCACGTCGGCGACGTGACGACGTCGCCGCTCCGTCACTTCACGTTGCTCATGAGGTCGCACCGTACGATGTAGGCGTGATTGAGATCGTCGAAAAGCACAGTGCGATTCCTGGCGTTGCGACCGGCACATCGCACGCGGCGTGGCGAAGCGACGAACGTGAAGAAGGCGAGTAGACAATGCGTCACGGACTGTTTCTTCCCGCCTTCGATGGTCTTGCTCATCCCGACAAGATCGTTGAGGTTGCGATAGCGGCTTCTTCGTCTGGGACCACCTCCTCTACGCACCACCCGTGCGCGACATTCTCGATCCCTACGTGTGCCTCGCCGCGATCGCCGCGGCGACGACGACGATGCAGTTGGGGCCGATGGTCACGCCCCTCATCCGGCGCCGACCGGCCGTCGTCGCGCGCCAAGCCGTCACGTTGGACTTGTTGTCGCACGGTCGTCTCGTCCTCGGGTTCGGCATCGGCGACGACGGCGGAAAGGGTGAGCTCTCCTCCTTCGGTGAGATCACCGACGCGCCGTCGCGCGGACGCGCCCTCAGTGAGGGGCTGGACGTTCTGACGGGTCTTCTCTCGGGAGAGGAGGTGCACCACGTCGGAGAGTTCTATCGCGCCGACGGCGTCAACTTCCTTCCGCTTTCGCAGCGCCCAACTGGCATTCCAATTTGGTTGGCCGCGCGCTGGCCGAACCGGGCTCCCATTCGACGAGCGGCGAAGTACCAAGGCGTCGTCGTCATCCAAATGACGAGTCCGTCTGAGGTGCGCTCGTTGAAAGACCAGTTGGTCACTGCCGGCGCTGACCTGGAGAACTTCGACATCGTGGTACTCGGTGCGAAGGGTGACGATCCCAACGAATGGGCTGACGCGGGTGTCACGTGGCTCCTTACGCAGCTCGGTCCCTACGAGTTGAAGTTCGCCGACGCCCTCGAGCGCGCGTCCGCCGGTCCGACGCCGCGAGGTCACTAACTCCGCGCGGAGAAGATCAGATCGACCATCGTGAGGTCGGTGGCACTCGTGTGCCGGCTATCGAGCGAGCGAACGTATCGCGCTCGACGACACGCCAAAGGGCGATTTGACAGTGCGATCGGTGAAGTCGATGACCGCCCGTGAACTCATTGACCCTGGTGGAGCTTTCGATCCCCATCGGTGCGCGTTGGCGCCGGACGTGCAATAGTGGCTCCAGGTTTTGAACAGGACGTGAACAGCAGCGCTCGCAGATAGTGACTTCGGAGGGCAGTGTGGCCGTAATCGTTGAGCCCGCGAACAGGGCACCGGAAAAGGGTCTGAAGACGGGCGCGTTGGGCCTCGTATCCAGCATCGTCATCGCCGTAGCCTCGACTGCGCCCGCGTACAGCATGGCGGCAACGCTCGGCTTCGTCGTCGTGGCGATCGGCCTCCAGGCTCCTGTCGTCACCATCCTCGCCTTCTTCCCGATGTGGTTCATCTCGATTGCGTTCCAACAGATGAACAAGGCCGACCCCGACTGTGGCGCGTCGTTCACGTGGGCGACGCGAGCGTTCAACCCGCGGGTGGGCTGGATGGGCGGTTGGGGCGTCATCGCGGCGGACATCATCGTGATGGCGAGCCTCGCCCAGATCGCGGGTCAGTACGTCTTCGATCTCTTCAACGCGAGCAGCATCGGCAACAACGCCACCAGTCCCTGGGTCCTCACCGTTGGTATCGCGTGGATTGTCGCGATGACCTGGATCTGTTACGTCGGCATCGAGATTTCGGCCAACTTCCAAAAGGCGCTACTCGGCATCGAACTCACGATGTTGACGGTGCTGTCGGTGTGGGCGCTCGTTCGAGTGGGTAACGGCAGTGCCCCGGTCGGGCACCTCGTGCCGTCTGGCTCGTGGTTCGATCCCTTCAAGATCAAGCACTTCAGCAGCTTCGTGGTGGGACTCGCGGACATGCTCTTCATCTACTGGGGTTGGGATACAGCGCTCAACCTCAACGAAGAGACGAAGGACGCGGAGACCGTACCCGGCAAGGCGGGCGTCATCTCGACGTTCATCCTGCTCGGTACGTACGCGATGGTGATCCTCGCCGTCGAATCATTTGCGGGTATCGGTTCGTCGGGTATCGGGCTCGGCAACTCCGCCCACGCGAATGACGTGCTTTCCATCCTCGGTCCGGCGATCTTCGGTCATTCGACCCTGGCGTCGGTTCTCGATCACCTCTTGTTGTTGATGGTCCTCTCGTCGGCGGCGGCCTCCACGCAGACCACGATCCTGCCGACCGCGCGCACGGCACTGTCGATGTCGGTGCACAAGGCTATTCCTCAGGTCTTCTCGAAGATGCACAAGCGCTTTCTCACGCCCACGGTTTCAACCGTCACTTTCGGAGCGGTGTCAATCGCCCTGTACGCGGTGATGAACTTCCTGTCCGCCGGAAACGTCATCTCCGACTCCGTGTCCGCGCTCGGAGTGATGATTGCGTTCTACTACGGGCTGACGGGATTCTCGTGCGTGTGGTACTACCGCAAGAACTTGACCGCGAGTGTCCACAATTTCTTCATCCAAGGCGTCTTGCCGCTGATCGGCGGACTTATCTTGTACTTCATCCTCGGGTGGTCGTTCTGGTACTACTGGAACCCCACGAATAGCTACACCACAATGAAGATCTTTGGCCATCAGTTTGGCGGGACGTTCATTCTCGACGTTGGCGTACTCCTTCTTGGACTGATCCTCATGCTCACGATGCAAGCGCTTCGACCCGCGTTCTTTCGAGGCCAGACGCTCACTCGTAACTCACCCACCCTCGTCACCGAGGACTTCGCAACCAAGACGGAACAGGCGCACTAGCTTGCCGCGCCCGACTCCGTTCGCGCTTCACGATCCCCAAGGAGGCGAAGCGTCATGACCGACACTTCTTCGAAACCACGCGTCGTGGTCGGTGTCGACGGTTCTGCGCTCGCCGCCAACGCGCTCGAGTTCGCCATCGAAGAGGCACAACTTCGACACGCCGCCCTGCACGTCACCTACGCGTACACCGTGATGGCGTCAGGGGTGACCGGTTCCACAGGCAAGGACTACTACGAGCAGGTCGAAGGAGAGGCGAAGGCCTTCCTTGAAGAGATCAAGGCGGCCGCGCCGTCAACGGAGGGGCTCGACGTCGAGTGGTTGGGCGTGCCCGGCAATCCCTCCGAGGTGCTCATCGAAGCCAGCCGGGGCGCCACGTTGTTGGTCGTCGGTTCGAGAGGACAGGGCGGATTCCTCGGTCTCTTGATGGGTTCGGTATCGACCCAGTGCGTGCACTACTCGCACTGCCCAGTGCTCGTCGTCCGCGAAGGACACTGACGATCGCGCCGATGAGTTCCTACGTAATGTTGGTCGTGGGCCTTCCATCTTTTTGAAGGGCTGCGTTGGATCGCTTGTAAGGTGACCACTGATGAGCCCCCTCGATGATTCGTACGATTTGAGCTTGGCGGCGGCGGCGCTGCGAGCGAACAGTGCCGACGTGCACGCACTCATCAAAGCCCTTTGCAGTGAACTGTCCGACACCTTGGGAGATCGCCTACGGACGCAGCGCGCCGGCGGTCGGCGCCACAAGTCTGATGAAATATCGTCAGTCCAGATCGCCATGGCGAACGATCAGTTCGAAGCGGTAATCGACGGAGGAGATCTTCGTTGCACTGTGGGCCACGTCTCAGGTGGCATTCGAATACGTACCGAAACCGTCGACATGGACCAGTGGATCACGCGTCTGCTTCAAGCGCTACAGGCTGAGGCCGCGCACAGTGACGCGGCGCGCCTCGCACTCGAGAACATCGTCATTGGAGGACATACGTGAGCGAGACAACGAACGATCTACCTGAAGCGACGGGACGGCGCCTCGAGGAGTTGGAGAAAGGTCTCTTCACGTCTGATCTCTCGGTGTATGAGTTTCTTCTGATCAAAGAGGTCGGATTCCACCCGGTCGGATTCGTCATGGGCTCGTCTATCTATCACACGGGAATTCAGACGCGTAAGTGGGGGCAGAGCCTCGAGCTCACGAAGCTCACCGAAGCGATGTACAACGCGCGCGAGTTGGCCATGACGCGCATGGAAGAAGAGGCCAGCGAACTCGGCGCCGACGGTGTCGTCGGCGTACGCCTCGACGTCAACTACTACGAGTGGGGCAAGGACGCGGCGGAGTTCATCGCTGTCGGCACCGCCGTCAAGGCCGAGGACGGCGTCTCTCGACGTAATCAACTCGGCAAGCCGTTCACGTCGGATCTGTCGGGACAGGACTTCTGGACCTTGCTGCAGACGGGTTACTTTCCCCAGGGCCTCGTCATGGGCACCTGCGTGTACCACATCGCGCATCGCGGCATCGGCCAGACGCTCGGCACGACGGGACAGAACGTGGAGTTGCCTAACTTCACCCAGGCGCTCTACGAGGCGCGAGAACTGGCGATGACCCGAATGCAAGATGAAGCAACGCAACTCGGCGCTACGGGCATCGTCGGCGTACGACTCGAAGAGAAGTCGCACCAGTGGGGCTCGCACACCATCGAGTTCCTCTCGCTCGGCACGGCAGTGTCGAAGACCTCAGACGAGGTCACGTTGGCGAAACCCACGACGATCATCACGCTCGACAACTGATGAGCGATCTGCCCGAGGCGGCCGAGCGACGACTCACAGGGGGAGCCTTCTCCTCCGGTCTCAACGTCTCGGACTTCGCCGCGTGTCTCGAGATGGGTCTCGAACCCCTAGGCCTGGTGCAAGGTTTTTGCGCCATGCACGAAGGTGCCTACGCCATGGGCGGGGTCCTTTCGAGGGGCGTCTCTCCCTTCGGAGGGTCGGGAGGCGGCTACGTCCAGAACTATCAATGTCCTCACGGCATGATCTCCACTGAACATCGGGCGTGGGGCCAGAACTACGAGCAGACCTGGGTGCAGGACGCCTGGAATCAAGGTTTCACGAGTGCGTTCCAACGAATGCTCGAAGAAGCGACGACACTCGGCGCTGACGGCGTCGTCGGGATGATCGATAGCCAGTTGCCGCTCGCCGACGTAGGCGCCATTGAGTTCCACGTGTGGGGAACCGCCGTCAAGGTGCTCGACACGCCAGCGCGCACCTCTGCTCCGTGGACGACGTACCTGGCTGGACAGCGACTAGCGAAGGTCTTCGAAGCGGGTTACGTGCCGGTGTCAGTCGTCGCCGCGGTGTCGTCGGTGCGCGTCTGGGCTTACTGCGTCACCGAATACTTGATGGAGGGATTCGCCGGATCGATGTGGACCAACGCGTCGAACGCCTCGAACTCGATCGAAATCGAGCAGATCGTCACCGCGCAGTCCTGGTCGCGTCAGAAGGTCCGCTCGTTGGCCCGCGCGCAACTGCACGGCGACGCGTTGCACGGGGCGGATCTTCGTCTCGCCGAGCGAGAGTTCCAAAAGGGTGACCTACAGATCGAGGCCGTGTTGCGCGGAAATCGGATCCGGCGGTTCAAGGACTTCGATCCCTTACCCGTTCCTCAGCCCACGGTGCGCCTCTCGTGACGAACGACCTGAGAGCCGAAGTGCGTCGCGCCGTGGCGTCGCTCGAGGGGAAGACACCAACGGCGGATTCGACGACGTCGGATCTGACGATCGACGAGGAACTCAATCTCCACGCCATTGGATGGGAGCCCGTTGAACTGGTGAGTGGCGTGTCGCTCTTCTCGACGCCCGTCGGCCTGTGGAACTGGGGCGAGGGCGAGATC
This sequence comes from Acidimicrobiales bacterium, assembly GCA_035949355.1. GTDB lineage: Bacteria > Actinomycetota > Acidimicrobiia > Acidimicrobiales > RAAP-2 > RAAP-2. The sequence goes on along the minus strand of DASZIH010000028.1, from coordinate 10,222 downwards.
GCGTCAGCGTCACAGGCACACGCGCTCGCCTTTCAGTACGCCACCGAACGGATCCATAGGGACGCCGCCGACGCGGGCGGCCACGGGGTGGTGGGCGTGCACGTCGAACGACGCGTGTACTCCACGCACATCGAAGTCTCGCTTCTCGGCACCGCCGTTCGTCCGGTGGGCGCCGGTCGTGTGGAGGCGAGTACCGTCTTCGTCTCGGATCTTTCGGCGCGTGACTTCACGATGTTGATGGTCGCCGGATGGGCGCCACTCGGTCTCGCGACGGGCGCGAGCTTCGTCTACGCCCCGCGTAGGTCGATGAGCACAGCCCTCCAACAACAGTCCCAGAACGTGGAATTGAAGAACTACACCGACGCCCTGTACTCGTCGCGCGAGGCGGCCATGGAGCGGATGCAACGCGTCGCCCTCGACCTCAACGGTACGGGCGTGGTGGGCGTGAAAGTGGTCGAGGGACCGATGAGTTTCGCCCCGCACGCGGTGGGCTTCGCCGCGTGGGGAACCGTCGTACGACTGGTAAAAGAGACGCATCAGTTCGTTCGACCCACGATGGTGGTGTCACTCAACGATCTCAGCGTGGCCTTCAGCGCTCAAACCTTGCAGTGAGATCACGGGGTCCTCGCTAACCAGCCGACATCGCCGCCGTGTGGCGAGACGAGCCCTATCGTTTCTCTTGTGAAACTCGACGTCTATCGAAGCTGCACCCGTCAGGAGAAGCGTGAGGTCCTCGAACGCTTCTGGCGCACCGGCGGACCCTCGTCAGCGCGAGTCGAAGAGGCGACACGGCAGTACGGTCCGTTCGCCGTTAGCTCACTAGTGGTGGTGGTTTTGGAATTAGCCCTCGTGATCTTCGTGTCGCTGCGTCGCGCGCCGGTCGTCGGTTGGCTCGCCGTCGCCTTCGAGGTGATCGTCATGCTCTCGTTGTGGTGGTCTCTCGTTCGATTCCGTGCCGTCAGAGATCACCTCACCGAAGTGACGTAGTTCACTGGGGCGACAGCGCAGCCTCAGTGCGCGCCGTCGAGGAGTCCCGCGTCGGTAGACCAATCCCAGTGGATGTGCGCGTGGCGGGCGTTGGCGCCCAAGACACCTCCGATGGAGCCGTCACCCCACGGCGCACCGTTGAGGCGTTCGTCGAGCTGAATGTCCGAGAGTTCGGAGAGAAGACGAAGCGTCTCGCTGCGAGCAGCGCCCGTCAGGGCGACGACGTCAGAGAGCGAGTCGTCGTGGTGCTCACGTTGAAACGCCTCGGTTCTCTCGTTCACGATCCCCATGATCTGCTCCCTCGTACGGACCTCGCCCTCGTCGTCGGCGAGGAGCCCCACGGGATTCGTGTGGCCGGCGAGCTGGCGACGGATCATCCGAACGAAGTCCCCCTCGACCAGAGCGAGGTGAGCGAAGTGGTCGAGTGCGCACCAGGTGTTGTCCGGGTCGTGCTCACTCTTCGTGAGAGGGCGACGTAACTGTTCGTCAGTGAGGCCCTCGTAAGTCTCGAGCAGCCACGTGCGGCTCTCGTTCAGACTCGTCTCGATGGCAACGCGCTTCATCTGACTCCCAAGGTGGCGAACGGCTTAGAGGGAAGAGTACAACGGGGACGTTCGTCCACTGGAAGATAAATCTGACGAACTAGCGATCACGAGTGACCGAGACCCGCTACTTCGTGGCCACGTCTCGCCAGAGATCGATGCCGCTTTCGACGGCGTGCTCATCTATTCGCGAGAGTTCGTCGGCGCTGAAGGAGAGTGAGTTGAGAGCGTCGAGGTTCTCGTCGAGTTGAGCGACGCTGCTCGCGCCAATCACTACTGACGTGACGCGCGGATCGCGCAGAGCCCAGGCGAGCGCGAGCTGAGAAAGCTTCTGGCCCCGATCCTGGGCTATGGCGTTGAGCGCGCGCACGTGCGCCAAGTTCTCCTCACGCAACATCGACTTCTCGAGGGACGAGTCTTGTTTCGTTGCGCGAGATCCTTCGGGGACGCCCCCGAGATAGCGGTCGGTGAGGAGGCCCTGAGCCAGGGGCGAGAACGCGATGCAGCCGATGCCTTCTTCATCGAGCACGTCGAGCAGACGATCTTCGATCCATCGGTTGAACATTGAGTACGAGGGCTGGTGGATAAGTAGCGGGGTGCCGAGCCGGCGCAAGATAGTGACGGCTTCCTTCGTGCGTTCGTCCGAGTACGACGAGATGCCGACGTACAGCGCCTTGCCCTGACGAACGGCGTGGTCGAGGGCGCCCATGGTCTCTTCGAGTGGTGTGCTCGCGTCGAAGTGGTGGTGGTAGAAGATGTCGACGTAGTCGAGACCGAGGCGCTTCAGGCTCTGGTCGAGACTCGCGAGGAGGTACTTGCGCGACCCGAGGTCTCCGTACGGGCCAGGCCACATGTCCCAGCCGGCCTTCGTCGAAATGATGAGCTCATCGCGCAGACTGGCGAAGTCTTCGTGCAGCACGCGCCCGAAATTCGTCTCGGCGCTGCCGTAGGGCGGCCCGTAGTTGTTCGCGAGATCGAAGTGCGTCACCCCACGATCGAAGGCCCGCCGAAGCGTCGCGCGCTGCGTGTCAATGGCGACGTCGTCGCCGAAATTGTGCCAAAGACCGAGTGAGATGGCGGGGAGCATGACGCCGCTTCGACCGCATCGTCGGTACTTCATGGAGTCGTAGCGATCGGGGGACGCGAGGTAGTTCGTCATGCCTCGAGGGTACCCGTCTCGTTCGCGGACATCAACACGTTGGCCGTGAGTTCTCTTACCTGCGTCGGCTCGTTCAAGTCGCCGCTCGGCGTGTGACACGGTCGGCGCTCACGCGCCGCGAGTCCATGACGATGTCGAAAACCGGACCTCGCTACTCAGCGCTCACGTCGATGAGAACCTTGCCCACGGCGCCGTCTTCCACACGGTCGTGCGCGTCGCCGGTGCGTTCGAGCGGGAAGCGAATGATGGGCAGTCCCGTCTCCGCTCCAATCGTCAGCGCACCGTCGGCGACGGCCGCGCAGACGGCGGCGATGGCCTTGTCCTTCGCGAGAGCCGGCACGGTGTAGAGAAGGACGAACTGGAACCTCGTGTTTCGCGTCATGTGATCGCGCACGCGAAGCGTCACCTCGTCACCGCCATTCGTGGCGTAGACGGCTACCGTCGCTCCTGGCGCGCACACCGCTTTGTCAAGTTCTTGATTCACGCCGACGGACACCTCGACGACGAGGTCGACTCCGTTGGGCGCGAGGGAGCGAATCGTTGACGACGCGTCGCTTTCCTTGTAGTTGACGACGTGGTCGGCGCCGGCTCGACGGGCGAGGTCGCCCTTCGCCGAGCTGCTCACCGTGGTGATCACGGTCGCGCCAGCCCACTTGGCGAGTTGAATCGCCGCGTGGCCCACCGCCCCAGCTCCGCCCGCCACGAGGATCGTTCGGCCCACCAACGAGGACGGCGACAGCTGCGCGGGGAAGTCCTCGCCCACGGTGAGGCACCGGTGCGCCGTGATCGCCGGAACGCCGAGACTGGCGCCGAGATCCATCGACGCGTTGTCGGAGAGGGCAACGACGTGACGTACTGGTAAGACAACCTCTTCTTGGGCCGAGCCGTTCGCGCGTTGCCACGCGGTTTCCCAGAGCCAAACCCGCTGGCCCACGTGAAGTTCGCTGACGCCCTCACCGAGGGCCTCCACGACGCCGGCGCCGTCTTGGTTGGGTACGACTTCAGGGAACGCGAGCGCCTGGCCCGCTGCGGGTCCCCGTCGCGTCTTCCAGTCGGTGGGGTTGACCCCCGAGACCACCACTCGCACTCGGACCTCCCCGCGGCCCGGCTCGGGGACGGGACGCTCCTCGAGGTGCAAGACGTCAGAGTCTCCAGTGAGTGAGTGCACGATTGCTTTCATGGTCCAAGAGTATTGGACGGCCCGAGGACATCGTTTCATCGATAGCTGAGCGCGTACTTCTTCTTCGTGGTACTCACCCGCGTCGTCGACGCGCCCTCACTCTCGATCAGCGCTGGTGGTGTCGAGTCGCTCGTGGCGAGTTGACGTGAGGGTGCAACGTCAGTCGTCTGACTGCATCACGACCTTGTCGGCGTGGACGCGGTACTTGACACGTACTTCGCCTTCGCGACGCATCGGGTAGCTGTCGACACCGAGGTACTTCTTCGCCAGTGAGTCGATGTGCGCGTCAGCGTCCTTCTCGGTGCCCTCCACCCTTCCACGCACGACGACCACGTTGTAGGGGTCGTCGGGATCGACAATCGAAACGGCGACCTGGCTGTTGTGCGTGAGGTTCACGGCTTTCACGCGACCTTTCGCGGTGTTGAAGACGAGATCGTCGCCTTCGAGGTCGATCCACACGGGCGTGACCTGGGGACCTCCCTCAGCGTCGACGGTCGCGACGTTGGCGATAACGGGACGCTGGACGAGGGCCCGAGCCTTTTTACTGAGAAGTGCGGTCATGTACTTTCCTCCTTGGAGTAATGGGGCTTCGTCGGCGCTTCGCGAGCGATCGCACGTCAAACGCCCGTGACTCGATGCTAACGACCTCGTGGAGAACGCGTTGCGGGTCGTCAGAGACCGTCAACGCTCCGCCTGGGTCACGTGACGGCGCAGGACCGGTCACTCTCGCCAGTTGACGACGCGTACAACGCAGCGGACCACACTCGCAACCAACGCGTTTCCATAGCGGCACTAGCCTTGTTCTATCGTCCCCTGAGCGATTCCTCCAGCGAAGTATTGAAGGTCCGTCACATGACTCAGACCAGTGTGGTTCCCGAAGCGAGAGTCCCGTGGCTCATCCAAGGTGGCATGGGCATTGCTATTTCCGGATGGCCCCTTGCCCGCGCCGTTGCGAGCGCGGGCCAACTCGGCGTGGTGTCAGGCACGGCGATTGACAACGTGTTCGTTCGTCGCCTCCAAGAGAACGGCGTCGACACTGAACTGCAGGCGGTCCTCGACCGGTTTCCCCTTCAGAGCGTCGTCGACGAGGTGCTCAGCACTTTCGCCTCACGTAAACGTGATTCCTCGGAGCCGTTTCGCACGCTGCCGATGCTGACGCATCACAGCACGGATCGATCGATTGACATCGTGGTGCTCTCGTCATTCGTCGAAGTCGCACTCGCCAAATTGGGCCACGACGGTCCCGTGGGCATCAATCTCTTGACGAAGGTCCAGATCCCGACAGCCCCCACCCTTTTCGGGGCCATGCTCGCAAACGTGGACTACGTCGTCATGGGCGCCGGCGTGCCAACTCATATTCCCGGTGTGCTTCAACGTCTCAGCCTTGGCGAGCCCGTCGACCTCCCTCTCAGCGTGACGGGTGCGAGCGGTGACGATCCCGCGACGTCACTGCACTTCGACCCCTCGCGCTACCTGGACTCGCGAACTCTCACGCGTCCACGTTTTCTTGGGATCGTGTCCTCGCACGTGCTCGCGAACGCACTCGCTAAGAGGAGCAACGGGCCAGTGGACGGTTTCGTGCTGGAGCGCCCCGTGGCGGGTGGTCACAACGCCCCGCCACGCGGTGATTTCGCGGTCGACCCCGGCGGCAACCCCGTGTACGGGTTGCGCGACGTCGTCGACTTCGAGGTGCTCCGGAATCTCAACGTCCCCTTTTGGATCGGCGGCGGCGTCACTTCGCGCGAAGACGTAAACGACGCATTCTCACTCGGAGCGAGCGGTGTCCAGGTCGGAACGCTCTTTGCGTACTGTGACGAATCGGGCATGGACCGGGCGCTTCGTCGAGAGGTACTCGACACGCTGAGGGTCGCGAGCGTGGACGTTCGAACGTCGCTTCGTGCGTCGTCGACCGGGTATCCCTTCAAGGTCGCCTCGGTGAGCGGCACGATTTCCGATCCGGAGGTCTACGACGAGAGAACTCGTAAGTGCGATCTGGGCTACCTGCGCGAACCCTACGTGCGCTTAGACGGTTCAGTGTCGTATCGTTGCGCGGCCGAACCGATCTCCGCCTACGTGAGGAAGGGTGGTTCGCCGGAAGCGACCGTCGACGTGGCGTGTCTGTGCAACGGCTTGATGGCGACCTGCGGCCTCGGCCAAGTGCGTTCCGACGGCCGCCAAGAGCCGGCGATCGTGACGAGTGGCGACCGTCTCGGCCACGTGCGCCAGCTCCTACAGGGTCGTGACAGTTATAGCGCGAGGGACGTGATAGCGCATCTGGACGTGGCGAGTGTCGCGCCGTGTTGAACTCGACGTCACGATCCAGAAAGTAGTCGCGGCGCGTGATCGAAGAGATGTCTCCGGGAGAGATCGACGAGTTCGTGAACGACCAGAAAGTCGGCCGAGTGGGCTGTCACGTGATGGGCGAGACCTACGTCGTTCCCGTCATCTTCGCGTGGCGTGACGGCTGCTTCTACGTGTACACGACCGAAGGCAAGAAGATCGAGATGATGCGCACGAACGCTCAGGTCTGCTTCGAAGTCGACGAGTACTTGCCGGGCGGGCGATGGCGCAGCGTCATCGCCCAAGGTGGGTACGAAGAACTTGACGGTGACGGGGCCGAGCAGGCCCTCACGATCATCAGCGAGCGATTCCCCTCGAGTCCTGGCGCCACTCGCGAGGGCCATCGGGGGGCTGGTCGTGTGCCCGTGGCGTTTCGTATTCGAGTGCAGGGCATCACCGGCCGCAAGGTCGAGCGCGACTGAGGTGAGCGATTCGCTAACGCGACGAGCTGCTGACGAGTACGCATCCCGGATCGGAAGCCAGGGGATTGGCGTACGCGGCGTAGGCGCGCGAGCGAGAGCCACCGCACAGATCCGAGTGCTGACAGCTGTGGCAAGGACCCACGAAGTCCGCGCTTCGAATCGATTGCAGTAGATCGTGGTCTCGGTACACGTCGATGAGATTGGCACTGCGGACGTTGCCGAGAGCGATAGGCAAGAAGCCTGACGGGTAGATATCGCCGTTGGCCCCGACGAAGATGATTCCCTTTCCATCTCGAGTGGCCGCGCTCGGCGCACGAACTACCGCGGAACTGGGACCTAGGAGTTGCAGCAGGCGAGAACGCAGGAACTCGTAGGTCTCGCCGACGTCTTGAGGGTCACCAACGAGGCTCCTTTGGCGTCGCTCGAGCGCGACGCGACGAAAGAAAGGGGCTTCAACGGTTCTCACGGTAAAGCCGTAGCGCGACGCGTTCACGAGGAAGTGACAGACTTCTTCGTTCACTGTCGCCGACGTCGCTTCGATCTCAGAACCCCGGCCCGTCGTAATGAGGAAGAAGACCTCCCACACGTTGACCTTCAGCTCCTGGACGATTTGAGCGACGTCGGCCAGTTCTCGAACGTTCGACGCCATGACCGTCGTGTTGACTTGGGTAGTAAAACCGTGACGATTCAATTCAGCAATCGCCCGCAGGGTTGCGTCAAAGTGCCCAGGGACTCCGCGCACCGCGTCATGCGTCGAGGCGTTCGCTCCGTCCAAGCTCAGCGACGCACTCTTCACTCCGGCGCGCCGAAGTCCTTCCAGTGTGGACGACGTCAGTTTCTCCGTCACCGACGGGGCGATCGCCACGGGTACGTTGAGCGAATGGGCGTACGTAGCGAGTTCGACGATGTCCTCACGCATCAAGCAGTCGCCACCGGTGAGAATCAGTATCGGCCGCGGCTTTCCGAGTGAGGCAATCGAGTCGATCAATTCAATACCTTCGCGCGTCGAAAGTTCCTCGGGACCACCGCTGAACTGCGCGTTCGCTCGGCAGTGAAAACACGAAAGTTGACACGCCTTGGTCATCTCCCAGAAGACGAGCAGGGGCCGACGATCGAACTGGCCCTCACTCGACTCTTTGACTCTGGAATCCATCGCGCGCTACCTCGAGGTGGCAGGCCGCGAGATTGTCTCATCGGCCGCACGACCATCCTAAGGAGAGCTCGCTAAGGACCAAAGTCCCGTTTTCCAAGGAATTGATGAAGTTTTGGCGACGAGACGGCGAGTACTACCGAACTGGGTGCATCACCTTCAGTGCTGCTCGTGGGTCCAACTAGTGACCCGCTGCGAAGAGTTCACTCTGATCCAGTTCCTCCTCCAGCGACGCGGAGGTCGCGGTTTCGACCGTCCCCTTTGCCGGTGAGCGCAAGAGCGTCAGCGTGACGGCGAGGCCGACCGCGGCCAAGAGTGCGCCGATGAGGAACACCACGTGGTAGCCGGCGACCAAGGCCGTGGCTTGGCTATCTCCGTGGGCGACGAGCGTCGTGGTCTTGCTCGCGGCCAACGTGCCAAAGACGGCGAGGCCCACCGACGAGGCCAGCCACATGGACACGTTCACGATCCCTGACGCAAGACCCGCGTCATTCTTCGGAACGTCGGCCATTGCGATGGTGAGAAGTGGCACGGCCGAGACGCTCATGCCCATCCCGAGGAGCAGGAACGCGGGCAGGAGTGACGAGACGTAGTTGGCGTGCACGGGAGTGCGCGACAAGATCAAGAGTCCGGCGATGACCGCGGTCATCCCAGGGACGAGGAGCTTCATGGGACCGAAACGAATGAGGAGTCGACTCGTGAGTCCGAGCGACATGACCGCCATGGCGACGGTCATGGGGAGAAAGGCCATTCCCGTTTTGAAGGGTGCGTAGCCGAGGACCTTCTCCAAGTAGAGCGCACCGAAGAAGAAGACGGCGAACATCGCGGTGAACGTGAGCCCCCGTACGACGCTCGACGCGGTCAAGCTTCGTAGCTTGAAAATGCGCAGTGGCATGATCGGCCGCGCGACGCGTGACTCGAGAACGAGGAACGCCGTCATCAAGACGGCGGCCACGGCGCCGTAGCCCAGCGTGTGAGCCGAGAGCCAACCGAAGGACGAGGCCTTGACGACCGCGTAGATGCCGATGACGAGCGACGTCGTCATGAGCAGCGACCCCGTCACGTCGAGTCCGTGACGAACGCCGAGTCCAGCGTTCTCCTTGATCAGTATCGACCCTAAGAAGAAGGTGAGGATGCCGATAGGCACGTTGATCATGAAGATCCAGTGCCAGTTGACGGCCTGCGTGAGAACGCCACCTACCAAGAGTCCGATCGAGCCACCGCCGACGGCGACGAACATGTAGGCGCTCATGGCCTTCGCACGTTCGCTGGCGCCCGTGAACTCGGTGACGATGATCGCGACGATGACCGACGTCGATACCGCGCCGCCGATGCCTTGGACGAAGCGAGCGGCGATCAACATCGCTTGGCTCTGCGCAACGGCGCAGACCAATGACGACAGAGTGAAGAGGGCCACGCCACTGAGGAACACTTTCTTACGTCCCAACAGGTCACCGAGGCGACCAGCGAGCAGGAGGAAACTGCCAAAGGCGATGAGGTAGGCGTCGACGACCCACGTCAAGTTGGACTGCGAAAAGTGAAGATCGCGTTGAATCGAGGGAAGCGCGACGTTGACGATGGAGCCGTCGAGGGCGTTCATGAGCATGGCGAGACAGACGACGATGAGGGCAATCCAGCGCCTTTTGTCTATTGTTCCTGATGAGGGGGTGGACAAAACTGACATAAACGAAGTCCTCCGTTAGTAGGGTGGAGCCACTGGACAATGTATCTTTATCATCTCGGTGGCGATATAATCATGATAGCATGAATATCGATACCTCGCTACCATTAACTTCGATGGATGAAAATTCGTCCACTGGACCTATCTTGTTGCTCACGCAACTGTCACGTCTCGTAAGCAGACGGAGCACCCCTGAACTTCTTGGTCAGACGTTGAAGGAACTCGGCACGCTGTCGTTCCTTCGTGATTTTCCCGAAACGTCGCAGCAAGCACTCTCGGACGGTTTGTGCATCGACGCGAACTACTGCGTGTTGCTCCTCAACGATCTCGAGGCGAACGGACTCATCGAGCGTCGCCGTGACCCGAGTGACCGACGTCGCCACCTCGTCTCTATGACCGACGAAGGTCGAAAAGCCTTGCAGAAGGCGGAAGCCGCTCAACAGACGCTCGAAGATGACATGCTCGGTGCGTTGAACGAAGGGGAGCGGTTGACGTTGGCGCACTTGCTCCGCAAAGCCATCGACGGCCAGAGCGCGGCTGCGGCGTCGAACGCGTTGACATCGACCTAATCTCGCTCGTCGCCGGATGCGCGAGCTGACGTTTCGTCGTCGCCCCGTCCACTCGCGTCGTTTCGATGGCTCTTCGTTGGAGGAGTGAACTGGGATTCTCATCCAACGCGACGGTTGCGTCGCCGAGGAATTCAGTCGATAATGAAGGTGCGGACCGACCGAGTGGTTCGAGGAGTCTCTTCACTGCAAGGA
>DASZIH010000027.1:0-14661 GCA_035949355.1 Acidimicrobiales bacterium | reverse complement strand
ATGAGAGGGAGGGCGTCGCTGGTCATGGTCTGTGCATTGTTGCACGCGCTGACGTCACAGGTCGTCTCTAGCGTTCGGGGATGGAAAACGCCGAAGGACTCGTCACCGCGCACTACGTCTACCGTTCCGAGGTCTTCTCCTCGCGGCATCGTCGACAGGTGAGTCTCTACCTCGTGGCGCGCCTTGAAGGTTCGAACGTCGTCGCTCGGATCGACTCCCTCGGACTCGTCTCAAACGTGCAGAGGGCGGCCGTGCCCTCGGTGCGCGGTCAACGTGGCGCACTGAAGATCGTGGGACCGTGGCGACAGACGACGAGTCGTCACCACTCGAAGGTTCTCGTGTCACCGACGGGCAACTGAACGGCGGACGTCGCGAGGTTGAACCTGCGCGAACAAATGGTGGTCGAGACCGGCGTCGATCCGGTGACCTCACGCTTTTCAGGCGCGCGCTCTACCAACTGAGCTACTCGACCTCCTCGTCACCCCGAGGGGGTGTCGAGCGGACCTGACGGGATTTGAACCCGCGACCTCCGCCTTGACAGGGCGGCGTGCACTCCGAGCTGCACCACAGGTCCTCGGTGTTCTCGAGATCAAGACCCCGAGACGCGAATAGTCAGTCTATCCGTTGTTCCTCACGTCGCTAAAAAGAGATCGCCGTCGTCGAGGCTTCTACGTGTCGCTCGCCAGGACCAAGCAAAAGGGATGGCCGACGGGATCGAGGAAGACGCGAAAGGTGTCGCCCGGCTGATACTCGGCCTTCGTCGCGCCGAGGTCGAGTGCGAACGCCTCGCCCGCGTCGAGGTCTGACACCGTGAAGTCAACGTGCAACTGCTGGGGAATCGCCCCCTCGGGCCACGTCGGCGCCACGAACGAGGGCACCTTTTGAAAGCCGAGTGAGGGGTGGCCATCGTTAAGCAGTTCGATCCACGTGACGTCCTCGGGCGGGAAATCACCGAGCGGCTCCACCTCAAGACCGGTCAGCGCGGCGTAGAACGCGGCGAGTTCGAGAGGTGCTGGGCAATCGAGCGCGGTGATGGAGAGCTTGACGGTGGTCATGGGCGAAAGTTAGCAAAGACGTCGCGCCGTGACGCGAGCGTCGGGATCACTCGGGGTGGTCGCCCGCGGCCATCACCGTCATGATCGTGCCGTTCACGGGCTCGGTGAAGACACAGAGCGCGCTACCCGGCACGGGCATCTCCTCGATGAGGATCGAGCCGCCGTGGCGGGGAACGGTTTCTTGAATTCGCTTGAGCGAGTCGACCACGAAGATGGGCTTCCACTGCGGGGCGTCACCCTCTTGGCCGTTGGACACGCTCGCGAACCACTGGTCACCGTTTTGAAGGATCCTCATGTCACCTTCCATCGTGGTGAGCGTGAAGCCGGTGAGGGCCGCGTAGAACTCACCCGCCTTCTGAGGGTCAGACGAGGCGTGATCGAACCAACCGGGCGCGTTCGGCTCGTACTGCACGCCGAAGCCGTTGAACGTCCCCGGTTGCCAGAGGCCGAAGGTCGCGCCGGTCGGATCGGTGAGCATCGCCATGTGACCGATATCCATCACCGCGGTCGCCGGCATCATCGGTGTCGCACCGAGCTCCGTGGCGCGCTCGATGGTGGCGTTGATGTCGGACGTCGTGAAGTACGTGGTCGCCGCGCCACGCGCGCCGTCGAAGCGAAACAGCCCGAAGACCGGTGCGCCGTTCGATGAGGCGGTCGAGTAGTAGGCCATCTCGGGGCCGCCCAGCTCCCACGTCCAGTCGAAGAGCGCGGTGAGAAAGGCGCGAAGGTCGTGATGCTGCTCCTCGGTCTCGACGCCGACGTCGATCCAACTCGGCATTCCATTTTGGTGACTGGTGAATGTGGTCATGGCATCATCATGTCAGAAGCGTCACGCGCGCGCCAGGGTCTTTTTCGTTACGGCAAGGTGACGTCACGTGCATGATGACTAGTCTCGATTCGAGCGCCACACCCCCACCCAAAAGGAAGAACGTAGCCACATGTCGGTAGAAGAGATAACCCGTGAGCAGACGATCGAGCGCGCGACGCTCGTGGACTCGGTGTCGTACGACGTCAGTGTGGATTTGACGGGAGGCGACGAGGTCTTTGGCTCCGTCTCGGTCATCACGTTCTCCTGCGCGACGTCGGGCGCGTCCACGTACGTGGACGTGGTCGCGCACGCCGTGCACGAGATCGTCGTGAACGGCGAGGCGCTCGATCCCGCCACCGCCTGGGTGAACGGCCGTATCGCCTTGTCCGGTCTGTTGGAGCACAACGAGGTGCGGGTCGCGGCCGACTGCTCGTTCGCCAACGACGGCACCGCGATGCACCGATCCGTCGACTCGGCTGACGGCAAGGTGTACGTGTACACCGCTCTCGAGCCCGCCGACGCGCGCCGGGTGTACGCGAACTTCGAACAGCCCGACCTGAAGGCCGCGTTCACGCTGCACGTCAACGCACCGGCGCACTGGACCGTGTTCTCGAACCAGCCGACCCTCGCTCCCACTCCACGAGACGACGGCACCGCGGTGTGGGACTTCGCGCCGACCCCACGTATCTCGACGTACCTCACCACCATCGTGGCGGGGGAGTACGTGGTGGTGCGCGACTCGCACACCTCCGTCACGGGTCAGGTCATCCCGCTGGCCCTGGCCTGTCGGGCGTCGTTCGCCGACTACCTTGACGCCGAAGAGTTGTTCGACCTCACGAAACGTGGGCTCGACTTCTTCACCCAACTCTTCGGGACGGACTATCCGTTCGCCAAGTACGACCAGGTCTTCGTCGCGGAGTTCGACAGTGCGGTGGAGAACGTTGGCTGCGTGGTCATCACGGAGGAGCTCTTGTTCGGCTCGAAGGTGACGGACCTCATGTACGAGCGGCGCACGAACACTCTCTTGCACGAGATGGCGCACATGTGGTTCGGCGACCTGGTGACGATGCAGTGGTGGGACGACCTATGGCTCAACGAGTCGTTCGCGGAGTTCTGCGCCACCCTGGCGTGCGCCGAGGCGACCCGCTTCAGCGACGCGTGGGCGACGTTCGCGTACTCGCGAAAGACGTGGGGCTTGATGCAAGACCGACTGCCGACGACGCACCCGATCGCGGCGTACGTGGCGACGGTGACCGAGGCCGAGTCGAACTTCGACGGGATCAGCTACGCCAAGGGCGCGTCGGTACTCAAGCAGTTGGTGGCCCACGTCGGAAGGGACAACTTCTTCGTCGCGATAAAGGGCTACTTCGAACGCCACGCGTGGGGCAACACCACGCTCGCCGACTTGCTGCAGGCGTTGGAGGCCGGGTCAGGCAAGAGCCTCTCGGCCTGGTCGACAGCGTGGCTGGAAGCCGCAGGTCCGAACACGTTGCGAGGCGAATTCGAGGTCGACGACCACGGTGTGTTCACCTCCTTCTCGGTGCTCCAAGAAGCTCCTGAGAGCCACCCGACGCTGCGACCCCACCGCATATCGATCGGTCTCTACGACCGTAGAGATGGCGCGCTCGTGCGTACTCGCCGCGTCGAGATGGACGTGACGGGTGCGCGCGCCGACGTGCTCGAACTCGTGGGCGAGCGACAACCAGACCTTGTCCTGCTCAACGATGACGATTTCGGCTACGCCGCCGTTCGTTTCGATGCCCGCTCGCTCGACACGTTGACCCGATCGATCGGTGATCTCACGGATCCACTGGCGCGCGCGGTGTCCTGGGTTGCGGTGCTCGACATGGTGAGCCAAGGTGAGCTCTCGCTTCCCGCCTTCGTGCAGATGGTGTCGACCGCGATGGAGTCAGAGCCCTCGGTCGCCGTCGTCCAGACACTGCACCACGAGACCGCGGAACTGGTCGCGCAGCTGGGCGACCCGCGCGACGTGTCGACGCTCAAGGAGCAACTCGCCACCGCTGCACTGCGACTGCTCTTCGCCGCGGAACCCGGCAGCGATCATCAACTGGCCTGGGCGCAACTCCTCGGATGGACCGCGACGTCCGACGAGCAGCTCGATCTGGTGGCCGCGCTGTTGGACGCGCGCACCGTGGTGCCCGGCCTCGTCATCGATACCGAGCTGCGCTGGAGGTTGCTCGGTCGGCTCGTCGCCACGGGCAGCGCGGGCGACGCCGACATCGACGCCGAGTTGCAACGTGACCCCACCGACGCTGGCGAGCGCCGCGCGGCGACGTGTCGGGCCGCTCAACCGGACGCCAAGCACAAAGAGGCCGCGTGGAGACTGCTGGCCGAGACCGACGCGCTCGGCGTCCAAGGCGTTCTCGAAGTCGCCGAGGGCTTCACGCAGTCCGAACACGCCGCGTTGCTCGTTCCGTACGCTCAGCGCTATTTCGACGTGATCCAAGAGATCTGGTCGTCGCACGGTGACCACTTCAGGGTCGTGCTCAGTCAAGCGCTGTTCCCGAGCACGGCGTCTCCGCGCGAGCTCATCGAGCTGATCGACGCGTTCCTCGCGGCACAGCAACGCGACCGCGGACTCGAACGCGTCCTGGTCGAGTTTCGCGACGTCGCCGTACGGGCACTTCGCTCTCGCGCGTTGAGCGCTTGACGACCACGTGCGCGTGGTGACGCTCGACGGCGACGCGCGGTGCTCGCGCGCGCTGCGGTGACCCGGACGCACTGCTGTCGCGCCCACGAGGGCCGAAGCGGGTCGACGGTCCAGTAAACGGTGGAATCCGCAATGGTAGGGTGGCGCTTGACGAAGAGCGGATCCGCAAGCGATAGTTCCGTGTCCGGCCATGCCGACGACGTCAGCACGCAGTGTGGGTGAAGCGGAAGTTCCCGTCAGGAGTTGAGTTGTGTCAGAAACGCCCGTTCTCGAGGTCAGCGGACTGGAGATGCATTTTCCGCTTCGGCGCTCAGGCCTCTCCGTCGTGCGCGGACGCGCCACTGAGGCCGTCAAGGCCGTCGACGGCGTCGACTTCACCATCGCGCGCGGTGAGTCGGTTGGCTTGGTCGGGGAGTCCGGGTGCGGAAAATCGACGCTGGGTCGTTGCATCGTCGGTCTCTATAAGAGCACTGCTGGTGAAGTGCGACTCAACGGTGTTCCCGTCGTGGCCAGCAAAGGACAGCGCAACGCCAACCCCCGGGTAGCTCAGATCATCTTTCAAGACCCCTACTCGTCGTTGAATCCGCGCATGACGGTCCAACAGACGCTGATGGAAGCACTGCGCGTTCATCGGACGGTTCCACGCCAGGACGCCGAACGGCGATGCTCAGAACTCTTGGATCTCGTGCGCCTCAGCTCACGGGTGGCCGAGGCGCACCCGAGACAGCTGTCGGGCGGCCAGCGTCAGCGCGTCAGCATCGCGAGGGCCTTGGCGGTAGAGCCCGAGCTGCTGGTCGCTGATGAACCGGTCTCGGCACTCGACGTCTCCGTCCAAGCGACGGTGCTCAATCTGTTGGCCGACTTGCGAAAGGAGCTCGGCCTCACGCTCTTGCTCATCGCGCACAACATGGCCGTCGTTCGACACGTGTGTGAGCGAACGATGGTCATGTATCTCGGGCGCATCATCGAGACAGGACCCACCGAACGACTGATCGACGACCCGCAGCATCCCTACACTCGCGCACTTCTCACCGCGATTCCCCGACTCACCCCGGGACATCACTCCGAAACGCCCGCGCTGCTCGGTGATCCCCCCAGTCCGATTCGACTGCCGGTGGGCTGTCGTTTCAATCCGCGATGCTCCTTCGCCGCAGGCGTCTGCCACGAGACAGAGCCCAACTTGGTCTTCGGCGCCGGAGCAGACGCGCAGCGCGCCGCGGCGTGCCATTTCGCGTGGACCGGTCCCTTGACGCCGACGAGCGTCAGCGAAGCGCCCTCGAACCAATAACCGGGTCGGCGAGCGCCGCGTCCCTGCAGACGTTCGAATGGATGCACGAAGTGCCGTGGTCGCCGTCGGAGAACAGCAGTGGAAATTCGCCCGTGGCGCAATCCTCCTGTGCGAATTCGCAGCGGGCGCGGAAGCGACATCCCTCGGGCGGCCGCGCCAGGTTGGGAGGAATGCCCGGAATTGATTCGAGCACGGACTTCACCTTGTCGAAGTCAGGAACGGCTCGAAGAAGACCAAGCGTGTAGGGGTGCGTGGGCTCGGCCAACACTGACGCCACGGAGCCGATCTCGACGATCTGCGCCGCGTACATCACCGCCACGTTCTGACAGATCTGTGAGACGACGGCGAGGTCGTGGGACACGAAGATCATGCCGATCCCCGTCGACTCTTGCAGTTGGAGCAGCAGCTTCAAGATCTGATCTTGAATGGTCACGTCGAGCGCGGTCGTTGGCTCGTCACACAAGAGCAGCTTCGGCTCGCAGGCGAGCGCGATGGCGATCATGACGCGCTGACGCATTCCGCCCGAGAGCTCGCTGGGGTAGGACCGGAGGCGCCTCACCGCGTCGGGGATGCCAACTTGCTGCATCAGCTCCACCGCTCGCTGCCGTCCCGCCTTCTTCGTGAATCCGAGATGAGCGATCGGTCCTTCCGCGATCTGTTCACCGACCTGCATGACGGGGTTGAGTGCCGTCATCGGCTCCTGGAAGATCATGCCGATCGAGCGCCCGCGCACGTCGCGCTTGGCCTTCTCGTCGAGCGAGAGCAGGTCCGTCCCCTGAAAGAGGATCTGCCCGCCCGTGACCCGCCCGCCTCGAGGGAGCAACCCGATCAGCGTTCGCAGCATCATGCTCTTGCCACACCCTGATTCGCCGACGATCCCCAGAGTCTCACCTTGAGCGAGGTCGAACGAGACGTCCGCCACCGGGTGCACGGTCTCGCGGCGCGTCGAGAGCTCGACGCGCAGATCCTTCACGGACAACAGCGGGTCGCTCACGCTACTCCACCCTCAAGAAGTCCGCTATGCCGTCGCCGAGCAGGCTCAGCCCGATACCGGTCACCACCACGATGATGCCGGGGAACGTGGCCAGCTCCCAGTGGGTGGTGATGAACTGTTGACCATCTGACATCATCGAGCCCCACTCCGCGGTCGGCGGCGGGACCCCGAGACCCAAGAAGCCGAGCGTGACGATGGTGAGGATCGTGAAGACCACGTCGGACATCGAGTACACGATGGCTTGGGTGATGCAGTTGGGGATGAGGTGGCGAAGCATGATCCGCGTGTGCTTGTAGCCCAGGGCGGCGGCGGCGAGCACGAACTCGTGCTTCTTCATGGCGACGATCTCTCGTCGGATGATCCACGTATAGGACACCCAGTCCGTCGCGATGATGGCGATGTAGATGCTCTTGGTGCCGGGTCCGAGAATGAACACCAGCGCGATCACCAACACGAAGAACGGGAACGCCAGGATCACGTCGACCACGCGCATCACGAGGGCGTCCACCCACCCTCCGAAGTACCCCGCGAGACAGCCGACCGCCGTGCCCAGCACGAAGGAGGCGAGGACGGCCAAGAACGCGATCTCGAGGTCCACGCGTCCTCCGTAGAGCAGGCGGGTCCACTGGTCACGACCCAGCTCGTCGGTCCCGAGAAGGTGGTGCAGCGACGGACCGAGCAACGCCTGGGTCGGATTGAGCGCCGTCGGCGAGAAGCTCGTGAGGAGGGGCGCCGCGAGAACCAGGCCAATGACGACGAACAAGATGACGGAGCCGGCGATGAGATTGGGAGAGATCCGCCGCGAGCCGCGGCCACGCTGCAGATCGTCCGACGTGAGCGGAAGCGGCAGTGACGTCAACCCGGCCATCGCTACTCGAACCTCACCCGTGGGTCCACGATCGAGTGGACGACGTCGGTGCCCAGGTTAGTGAGGATCACCGCGAGCGCCAAGAGGAACGTGATTCCCTGCACGACCGGGAAGTCGCGGCGAAAGATGGAGTTGACCATCAACGCTCCGACGCCGGGCAACGCGAACACCGACTCAACGACGAGGGTCCCACTGATCAGGAACGCAATCTGGAGTCCGAGGATGTTGAGACTCGAGGCGAGTGAGTTTCGAATCGCGTGGCGAACGAGCACACGTGATTCACGGATTCCCTTCGAACGAGCCGTCGTGACAAAGTCCGCGTCGAAGGCGTCGATGAGGCTCGATCGCAGACTCCGGATCAACAGCGGCGCTATGCCCAGGGAGAGGGTGAGACTGGGTAGGAACATCGAATCGAGATGACCAATGAACCCCGCCTGGAGTCCGGCCACCGGGAAGAGATGAGACTTGAGGCCGAGCAGAAGGATCAGCATGATGGCGATCCACGCCGACGGCATGCCCATGCCTACCAGCGGGATCGCTCGCACT
Source organism: Acidimicrobiales bacterium (assembly GCA_035949355.1). Lineage (GTDB taxonomy): Bacteria > Actinomycetota > Acidimicrobiia > Acidimicrobiales > RAAP-2 > RAAP-2. The sequence continues at coordinate 6,431 of DASZIH010000027.1, read as the reverse complement.
GCCTGGTCCGCGAGTCGGTTGCGGTGCGTCGCGGCGAGGACGGCCAAGGGCAGGGCGATGACGACCGAAAGTATGACCGCGTACACGATGAGCTCGAGTGTCACCAGTGAGGCTCGCAGGATCAGTCCCGTCGCGGAAGCGCCGTAGAAGAGCGACGTCCCGAAATTGCCGCGCACGATGCGCGACAGGAAGCGCCAATACTGTTCGTACAGGGGTTTGTTCAGCCCCCACTCCCGATGAAGAGCGGCCACCGCCTTCGGGGTCGCGCGAATCCCCAGCATGGTCACCGCGGGGTCTCCCGGGATGAGGTGGATCATGAAGAACGTGACGAGCGTGACCCCGAAGGCGGTCGGCAGCATGAGCAGAAGGCGCCTTCTGATGTACATGCCACGTGTCACGATGCGTACTCCTCGGTGTCTTCGGTTCGATCGCGCCGCGACGTGCTACTCGCGCGCGGCGATCACTAACTGAGCCAGACCTCTTCGAGGTGATAGGCGCCGGTCGGTGGGATATCGAAACCGTTGACGGTGCTCTGCTCCGCGTACGGGAAGGGGCTGTAGTAGAGCATCACGAACGGACACGCCTCCGCCGTCATGACCTGGATCTCGTTGTAGATCTTGGCTCGTTGCGCAGGAGCGATCGTATTTTCCGATTGGTGCACCAACTTCAAGAGCTCGGGGTTGTGGTAGAAGGTGTACGCGTCGAAGATCCCGCCGTACGCTTCGCCGACCGCCGCTGGCACGTTCTCGTCCGGATCACTGATGTCGAGGGTCCCTATCGCGGGCGACATGTCGTAGTGGCCCGCAGAGACCAGCGACGCGAGGGTGCTCGGGTCGTACGACTGAATTGCGACGTCGATGCCGATGACCTTGAGGTTCGCCTGAATGATCTGGGCGATGGTCCCGTTCAAGGTGTCGCCCGCTGCGACGGCGTACGTCGTCTTGAATCCGTTCGGATACGCCGAGAGCGCGATTTCCTTCTTCGCCGTTTTGACGTCGTACCAGAGCTTGGGCGTATCGGGGTTGTAGTAGGCCCAACTCGGAGAGAAGAACGACGCGGCCGGCGTGCCGTGTCCGAAGAGGACGTCCTTGATGATCGATTCACGGTCCACGGCGTAGGAGATGGCCCGACGAACGTGCAGATCCTTGAACTGCGGCTTCTTCTGGCTCATCCCGAACGAGGAGACCGCGGTGGACTTGAAGAGATCGACGACGACGCCCGGCGTGCTCTTCAGCGTCGAGACGGAGGAGTAGGGCGGGGCCTCCATGATGTCGACGTTGCCGCCCTTGAGCTGAATGAGCCTCGTGTTGTCGTCGGGGATCGTCAAGAACGTGACGGAGTCGACGTACGGCTTGCCTTGCTTCCAGTAGTGCGGATTGCGCTTGAGCACCATCTGCTGACCCTTGGTCCACGACTCCATGACGAACGGTCCCGTCCCGATCGGGTGATTGAAGAACTCCGTGTTCGTCATACCTCGCAGCTTGTTGGGCAGGATCGCGTTCGAGTACATGGACATGTCGCCCGCTAGCGGTCCCCACGGGTGCGAGGTATGGATGACGACCGTTGAGGCGTTCGGCGTGTCGATCGCGTTCACTGCGGACAGGATGTACGCGTTCGGTCCCTTGAGTGCCCGCTCGAGGGTGAAGCGAACGTCCGTCGAGTCGAGTGGCCGACCGTCGGAGAACTTGACGCCCGGGCGCAGGTGAAACGTCCACGTGAGCTGGTCGGAGGACAGCTCGTAGCCGGTAGCGAGCCACGGAACTTCCGAGTGTCCGCTCGCGGTCACGTCATAGAGGCAGTCGTACAGGCAGAGGACCGTCCAGATGGACTCGGTGTCGATGGCTGCGCTGGGATCGATCGTTTGCGGGTCCGCCACTCTGGCGAAAGTCAGGTTGCCACCACGGCGTGGCGTCGCGGCACCAGCGAAAGGAACGTCGCCGAGCAAGGTACCGAACGCCGACACTCCGCCAAGCGCGGCACCTCCCACGGCCACGGTTTTAAGAAAATCACGGCGTGAAACCGGACTCAGAATTCTGGTGTGTTCAGCGGTGTCCTTAACGTTCATAAGCCGGGCTCCTTTGCCAGGTCCAAGGGACGTGGATGAAGAACTGCAGTGGAAGGTTGTACGCGTGGTGCTCACGACATGGTAGCGAATGCGTAAGACGCGAGTAGGTCGTTGGTGCACGTCAATCATGTCCGGAGTATTAACAATCCGTCGACCTCGCTCGATAGTCGTCGGAAAGGTCCAACGTGAGGAGGTCGGGGAACTTGCGACCTCAGACTTGACTCGACGGTTGCTTTGCTGAGAAGAAGCTCAACCGAACGCGGTTACGAGTGTGATGAACCGTCGAGTCCGATGTGCAGCACGTCGGCGAGGAGTCCGTAGGCCGTGTCGGCGAGTCGTGGATCGCTGCAACTGATGGTCACCGGCTGCAGAAGGCTGGATTCGAAACGAAGACCGAGGGACGTCCCGCTGAGCGCAAAGAACACGCTCTCGGGGCCGATTTCCGTCAGTTCCACTGCCGCTCGAACACCTTCACTGGCGGAATTCGACTGAAGGGTCGACATGCTCACGAGGCGTTTCCCGCGCGCCCGCGCGTCGATGGCTTTTGCGGCAAGGTCCTCGCTCACGATCTCACGTTCGACGGCTTCGACCTGGATTGGCTTGTCCCACAGTGCTGCCGACAGCGCGCACAGCTTGATCGCGGCGTCCCAGCCGTCGAGGTCGTAGCGCCCGTCGTCTTCGACGATGCCAAGGGCCATCGCTCGATCGATACCTTCGGAGAGGCTGCGTCCTTCGCTCAGCGCGTCAAGCACGACGCCGCTCGTCGAATTCAAGAGGCCCCTCACCGCGGTGACGTCGACGCACGGGAGCGTTCGCTCGATCAAGCTAAAGACCGGCAGACCGTCGGCCACCGCCGACTCGAATCGATAGTGGAGTCCCTGACGGCCGGCCAACGCTCTCAGTTCGCGAAGTCCGTGAGCCACCGGACCCTTGTTGGCACTCGCGACGCTCCGTCCCGCGGCTAACGCGGCACCGATGATCGAAATCCCCAGCGCCCCCGTGAGTGGCTCGAGTGGCGTCGTCTCGACGACGATATCGGCGGGACAGGTCGTAACGAACATCGTGGACTCAGCGGGTGGCCCCTGTGGAGACCCGGCGTTCGAAAGTTCGAGGGCATGACGCAGGTCGACGCCCACGTGGTCGACGACGGAGCCAAAACGCGAGGTACAGATACCGGTGACGACGAGATCGAGACCCGTCTCCGCTCGCAGGCGATCGCGCTCTCGAAGGAGCAACTCCGCGAACGCGCGACCCACGTTGCCGAATCCGATGAGACAGAGCCGGAGTTCTCGATTCTCCATCCTTGGCTACGCCGCGGAAAGAAGGAGACCAAGCTGCTCGACGCAGCGTTGGATTTCCCTTTCCGTGTTGTAGTGCATGAGACCGACGCGTAAGAGGCCCTCTTCGAGATCGAGACCGAGATGCTCGACGATGCTCTGCGCGTAGAAATTGCCGTTCCAGGTGTAGATGCCCTTGGCGCCGAGGGCACGAGAGAGGACCGCCGGACGCTCTCCCTCGACGATGAGACCGAACGTTCCGACGCGTTGGCTCGGATCTGCTCCTTGCACGCCGGTCAGGCGCAGCCTCGGAAGTTCACGTAGCGCGTCGATCAACTGATTCGCCAACTCTGTCTCGCGGCTCTCGATCGCGCCGTAGGCGGAGTCAAGGCGACCGCGAAGGTCTTCGCCGTCGCCCAACGAAGCGAGGTAGTCGACCGCGGCGACAAATCCCGCGATGTTCTCGTGCAACTGCGTGCCCGTTTCGAAGCGGTGGCCCGGTGGCTTCGAACCGGCCGGCCGTACCCTCTCGGCCGGAAGTGTCTCGGCGAGGTCGGTGCGCATCCACGACATTCCGAGGTGCGGGCCGAAGTACTTGTACGGGGAGCACAACAGCACGTCGACGTCAAGCGCTTCGACGTCGATGCGACGGTGTGGCGCGTAGGCCACGGCGTCGGCCCAGACCAGGGCGCCAACCTCGTGAGCCAGCCGTGCGACCTCGGGGGCGGGCGTCAACGTGCCCACCGCGTTCGAGGCGAGGCAGAAGGCAACGACCTTGGTCCGCTCACTCAGCTTTGATTGCAGGTCGGTCAGGTCGAGATTCAGTTCGTCCGTCACGGCGACCCGACGTACCACCAAGCCCCGGTCCTCCGCCATCAAGAGCCACGGCGCGACGTTGGCGTCGTGATCGAGCACGGTCGTAATGATCTCGTCGCCGGGCTTCAAGGTTCGCCCGAACGCGCGGATCAGATTGAAGTTCAACGTCGTCATATTGGGACCAAACGAGATGCCGTCCGAGGAGCCACCCACGAAGGCCGCGCCGTAGCTTCGAGCCTTCGCGATCACTTCATCGGTCGTCGCGGAGGTCTCGAACTCTCCTTCGATGTTGGCGTTACTGCTCGACAAGTAGTTGGTCATCGCCTCGATGACGGTGCTGGGAACCTGAGTGCCACCAGGTCCGTCGAAGAACACGGCAGGCTCGCCACCAACGGAAGGTCGCTGGAGCGCGGGAAACTGTGCTCGCACGACGTCTACGTCTATCTTCTTTACTTCCATTCGCTGCTTCCTCTCTCGTGCTCTTGCGGCGACACGCCGTTCGCCCAAGTGCAGTTGCCAATGTCATTTACATCCCGACTCAGCAACCACCTTGGCACAGTCGATACCCAACTGACAACCTGCGGCGCGTGCCGCGTGTCCTGAGAAGCGACTCAGGTGGAGGGAATCAACGTCGACGCGACGAACCAGATTTGACGTTCGAAAACTGGTGGACGCGGGCGGGTCGAACGTGTACGTTGAGCACTGACGTACGGACTGGCATCGATTTCGCAAGGGGGGAACGTGAGCGAAGAGACGATGGTGGGTGCGCCGACACTGAGTCAACCGCACGCGAGAGAGAAGATCCAAATCGTTCCGCTGGCGGGACTGCCCGTCGTCGCTTTGGCCGTGATCTTCGTCGCTCTGTCGATTGGCTTGAATCTGCGCTGGGGGTTGATGTTCAACCACGTCGTCGGCGGCGGTCTCTGGACCGGCATCGATCTCTTCGTGGGGTTCGTGATCGGTCCAATCCTCGGCAAGCTCTCGATCCCCGCCCGCGCGGAGTTCGCAGCTCGCTTCATGCCCAAGATGGTCATCATCATGCCGACCGTGGTCATGATGACGCTCGCCACCGGCTTTCAGGTAGCGCGACAAGCTGGAAACCTTGCCGCTTCCAGTCCGAATCACGCGTGGTTGATCGTGTCGTTCTGCGTCGTCGGCGTCATGGCCGCCGTTGCGCTCGGTGTCCTCGAGCCGGCGAATATCGCCGTGTTGTACGAGATGAACAAGCCCGTTCCCAACGGCGAACGAATCGGTCGACTGATGAAGCGGTTCATCTACACCGCGGGCATCACGGGCGTCATGCAGATCGCGACCTTGATCATCATGACGAGACTGGGGTCGCGATGAGTGCGGCGGACGCACCACACTCGGTCGTCACGGGCGACCGGCCAATGCCTCCCGTGGCATGGCTCAGTTCGTTAGCGTTGTGTCTCGTCATCGTGGGTGGCATCGTTCTCGCGTCCTACGCGCCGCGTACGGCGCCACTCGGACTGGTCACCGCCTTGCTCTGTGTGGCCATCGCGCTCATGGTCACGGCGGCCGGCATGCTCGTTCGGATCAAGGAGTTCGCTTGGGCCACCTTTGGCGTCGTCTTTAAGTGGGCGCTCCTGGCCTACGTCGTCGTCTCGGGGATGATTGAGTTCGCCTTCGTCCACGACCACACTCGCGGCTCGTCACTCCTACTCGTGTCGCTCATGCTGACGGTCTTCGCCCTCAGCGTGCCGACGACGATCGCGTTCACGACCGCACGCTTCGTGGACCCGACGTAGGCAAGATTCAGCCAGCGCTCGTCCTCGGTCAACTCGATCCCGGCAGCGCCCACTGGTAGTCGTTGTTCATGCCACCGTTCCAGGCGACGGCGAGAACGGCCGATCCGCTCATGCTGTAGCCCACGTACCCGCGCACGCATTGATTGGGTTTCAAGTTGACGTTGCCGGTGTAGGGAAAGTTGGGGCGTCGAACGAAGTGGGGATACCTGATCTGCGTGGAGACCTCTCCGCTGGGTGTCTCCAGCTGCAGCGCGTTGATCGACACACCCTGTGTGGGCTGTTTCGTGCCGTTCGGGCCCGCGCACTCCTTCAAGTTGACGACGGCGAAGTTCCCGGGCATGGTCGGATCTTCACTCTTCACGCCTACTTGAAGTGCGTACACCGTGATCCGACCACCGCCAAGGGAGGCTTCCGGCGGCCCGGGCTCACCCATCCGGAGAATCGTGAGCGGCAGCGTCGTTTGGGTGACGCCACCGAAAGGTGTCTGTTGAAGTTGGTGGAGTT
>DASZIH010000026.1:0-21872 GCA_035949355.1 Acidimicrobiales bacterium | reverse complement strand
GTCGTCAGCACTGGAAGGAACTGGAGTAACGATACGTTGCCCGCTTCGGCGCCGTAGCATCCGAGCGAGGTCTATCGGCGAGTGAACGTGAGGTGCGTGGCGCCGCTCTGCGTGCTCACCGCTTCGACGTCAAAGCGTTCGTCCAGTCCCTCGAGTCCGTCCCACAATCGTTCGCCGCGCCCGAGGACGATGGGTGCGACGATCACGTGCAGGTGGTCGATCAGGTCAGCGGCGAGGAACTGACGGACGGTGGACGGCCCGCCGCCGACACGCACGTCGAGTTCGCCGGCGGCGTCTTGGGCGATCGCCAGCGCTTCGACGGGCGAGGCGTCGATGAAATGAAACGACGTGCCGCCTTGCATTTGAATCGACGGCCGCGGATGATGCGTCAGGACGTACACGGGCGTGTGAAAGGGCGGATTGTCACCCCACCAGCCCTTCCACTCCTCGTCGGTCCAAGGGCCGCGCTGTGGGCCAAATTTGTTGCGTCCCATAATCTCGGCGCCGATACCCGGCGCCCAGTTGCTGGCGAAAGCGTCGTCCACGCCGGTACTCCCACCCGGCTCACCGATCATCGCGCGAAACGTGCGAGTGGTGAGGAATCCTTCGAGCAATCGATTGGCGGCATGTCCGAACGGTTGCTCTAAGGACTGACCCTCACCGGTCCCGTAGCCGTCGAGTGAAACGCCGAAATTGTGCACACGTACTTTTGACATTCGAGAAACCTTTCTGCGTTATTGGGCGATGGGCGCGGTCGCGAAGTGACCTTCGATGAAGGTCTTGATTGCTTCAGCGAACAAGTCGGGACGTTCCCACATGATCATGTGACCCGAGTCGATCTCCACGAGTTGTGACTTAGGGAGCCGATCGGCCATGCGAGAGGACATCTGTGGTCGTACCACCACGTCCTGGCTTGCGCTGAGGACGAGCGTGGGGACGTTGATCTCGGCCAGTCGGTCCAGGAGGTCGTGGCTTCGACAGGCCGCGATCGCGGCCTTGAGACCGTCCATGTCGGGAAGTGGTGTCGCGAGGAATTCGGGAATGAGCTCTGGGAAGCGCTTGAAGTGCTCACCACTGAAGCAGCCCATCAGCAGGCTTTCGGCAAGCCGGTCGTTAACGCCGTCCATTGCGAGGGACGTCCAGTGCCCGAATAACAGGTCGAGTAAGGGATCGTGCTCGGCCCAACTGTTGGACAGCACGAGGAGCTCGACGTCATCTGGATAGTGCAGCGCCCAAGTCTCAACTATCGCACCACCCATCGACGAGCCCACGGCGCTGACGGGGGCTAGCCCAAGAGCAGCGACGACGTCGTGGGCGTCGTCCGCGTAGTCCTTCATGGTGTACGGACCCGGCAGGGTCGTGCTCCGTCCGGTTCCCCGGTTGTCGTAGACCACGCACGTGTACTGGTCCACGAACCTGTCGACTTGGGCGTCGAAGCTGGTGTGGTCGTCGCCGAGACCGGCAACCCATACGAGAGGCGGACCACTTCCACGGACGTTTACGTATATCTCACCACCCGCCCTGGTCGTTACGTTCCTCACGAGTGCTGCGTCGTGCATGTCTCTCCTTGAATCACTTCGCCAACGTCAAGGCACCTCGCCACAGTCGAGAGCGCGTCGCGGACGACTCGCAGAACATGACATTGACGATGGTACCAATGACGAATTCTGTCACCGGAGGTTCGCAGCTTGTTGCCGAGTGGACCTCACGACACACGCGTCGGCAACTCGCACCTCTAACCGTTTGTTCTTGACAGTCGACGTCGGTTGAGTAATACTTAAGTACATGCTTAACCAAGAGGCCTCGCTGGACCGCATGTTTCACGCCCTCGCTGACTCGGGTCGACGATGTATTCTGCAACAACTTGGCTCCGGGCCTCGTTCGGTCACCGAACTGGCTCGACCACTTTCGATGTCGCTTCCGGGTGTAGTTCAACACGTTCAGATTCTCGAGGCCAGCGGATTGATCTCGTCAAAGAAGGTCGGCCGCACTCGTACGTGTCGCCTGAATCAAGTGGCGCTGAGCGCCGTTGAGAAGTGGATTTCCGATCGTCAGAGCAACGTCGAACACCAACTCGATCGACTGGGCGAAATGCTAAGTCGCGACATCAAGGAATAACCAAGGAGAAGCGAATGACTGAACAGACCATCACCTGCAATACCTTCACGATAGAACGGACTCTCGCGGCATCGCCCGAACGAGTGTTTGAGGCCTTTGCGGACGTCAATCAAAAGACTCGAATGATGGCACCTTCGGATGACGACGCACCTGACGGACCAATGGCCCAAGGGGAGTTTGACTTCAGGGTCGGCGGGCATGAACGTTTCGAGTTCGTTGAAGAGGACGGCCGAAAGATGCGCTACGACGCGACGTATTACGACATCGTGCCAAATCAACGAATCGTGTACAGCTACGAGATGTACGCCGACGGAGCGCGCATATCGGTCTCCGTTGCGTCCATTCAATTGCTCGACGCTGCGGCTTCAACCACTTTGATATGGACGGAGCAAGGAGCGTATCTTGACGGTCTAGATACCTCCGACCTGCGAGAAGGTGGTACCTCATGGATGGTCGGCAACATGGCTGAGTACTTTGATGACCAACGAAAGGTCTAGGTAGCGAGCGGTCGCGTCGAAAGGCGCGTCGTTGCGTCGGTGCCCTCAGTGACGGAGCCATGTTTGAATCCCGGTTGTTGACTTTCGCTCCGGCGCTGACTTGGTGGTGACGCCGTACGTTGGCCCTCGCAGGGGCGTGGTGCCTAGACTCACGGCGTGCGCAAACTCCTTGGACGGCTCGTTAAGGCCGGCATGCTCGCCGGTTTCATCTTGAGCGTGGTGGCCTCGGTCAAGGCGACCGTCGCGGCGAACGCTCCAACCCAGCGTGAAGACGCACCTGACACCTGAGCGAGTCTCTGCACTTACGCAGCAGCCGTACGTTTGTCAGTACACGCACGTCGGTCTCTCCGGCTCAAGCCGTGCAACGTTGAGGTACCGACGATGAGTGGGCGCTGAGGGACTCGAACCCCCGACCTGCTGAGTGTAAATCAGCTGCTCTAGCCAACTGAGCTAAGCGCCCGGAGAGGTCAAGCCTAGAGGGTTCACGACTCGCGCATAAACATGAGCAGTTCGTTCGTCGCAGCGAAGACGGGCCGACGTCGAACTCGCTCCACCGTGACGAGAGATTCCCCGTCGTATTCGCCCGCCACCGCACCGGCCTCTTGTACGAGCAGCAACCCTCCGAGGTAGTCCCAAGGATTGAGCGTCGACGTATTGGCGACACTGAAGACATCGATGGAGCCGTCGGCGACGAGACAGATCTCGAGACTGGCCGCGCCGAGCGATCGATACTGGGCCCAGCCGAGGTGGCGAGCGGGGAGTCCGGAGAAACTCGCGATCGATTTCGAGATATCCGTCTGACCGCTCGGAACGATCGCGACGCCGTTACGGTACGCACCACTCCCCTTCTCCGCCTCGTAGATCGTGCCCGTCGCGTGGTTCATCACGAGCGCGGCGACCAGCTCGTTCCCCTTCAGTACCGCGAGACTCGTCGCGAAGAACGGAACGCCGTGGTCACAGTTCGTCGATCCGTCGATCGGGTCGACGACGACGGTGAACTCCCCGCTGCCGGACACGCCCGACTCCTCGCTTACGACTTGGAAACCTGCACCGTGCAAGACGCGAAGTGCCACTTCGTCAGCGGCGACGTCGAGGTGGTACTGCGAGGTGCGTGCGCCGGAGAATCCGTCGTGCCGACCCGCCGTGACGACCTCACCGATCTCGCGCGCGCATGTTCGCAGTGTGGTTCCAAGTGTCTCCGTCACGTAGTAACGGTAGTGGGGTTCACGGCTAACCTGAGTGGTAATGGCCGCCATTGATGTCGCAGGGTTCGTCGCCGACCTTAAGGATCACGCGGTGACGCACGGCTTTCACGTGCACGACGAGCGCCACTTCGTCGAGACGTACTCGCTGCGCCAAGCGTGGGAAGTCGACCTGCACCCCGAAGACGGCTGCGGTGGCCCCGTCGATCTTCACATCGAACTGGACGTCGATCCGCGCACGCTGTTGGCCTTCGAGGACGCCGTGCTCGGGCTGCCCGACGAGGTGGACCCGCCCGACGAATTCCATTTCCCGCTGGTGCTCACCTGGAGTTTGCCCCCCATGCCGCACGGCCCCGACCTCTTGCGCCTCGCGATCGACCTCGCGCCCATTGGCGGCCTCGAGATGCCTCTGGAAGTCACGGCCACTGACGTCTTCGCTTCTCCGACCGAGAGCAGTGAGCGTCGAATCTCGATCGTGGCGCGACGAGCGATCTCCTTGAGCCAAGTCGCGAAGGGCGAAGACCCCCTGTGTGACATTTTTGAGCGCGGACGGAGCGTGAGTGATTTCCTACTCCAATCCGCCGACTCGTGGCTCGGCTAGTTCGGCCGTTCGGCGTACTTGCTTCCCTCACGCTGGCGAGTGTGGTACTCGCCTCGTGTGGCGCCGGTGGCGCCGTAGCGGACGCTCGACACAGTTGCGTCGACGTCAAGCTCGCGTTGGCCCTTCAACTAGAGAGTGAACAACCAGGTCTCAGCGCGAGACAACAGAACGCACTGCAGGCTAAGGCTCTCAGCCGCCTCTTGAAGGCCACGCCCTCCGCGGCAGCGGCGACGTCGGCTGACGGAACGTGGAATCCCCTCATGACCACCATCAATGAAGCCGAACGCGTTCCCCTGGTCGACCTCGTCGCGTCGCTGACGCGACTGTGCAAGGTCGCAGACTCGAAGTCGCCGTATCTCTAGAGTTGCGTGGCGATTCGCTGGTGGAGCCACGTGAGGGAGTTGTCCTCGAGCATGGCGTTCTCCCAACCTTGGAGCAGGTCCTCGAGGGCCGCTCGTGAGGGTACGGTGCCCACGACCACGACGGTGAGCTCACTGACGGGCTCGCCCGAGACTCGAAAGTCGCCGAACATGTCCTCGGTGACCTGCGCCTGAGGCTCGACCATCAAGTAGAGCTCACCCGTCGCCTCGACCCACGACAGCTCGTACTCATTGAGGTCCTTGTCCGTCCACTCATTGCCGAACTCGATCTCGGAGCTCTCGCGTCGAGCCTCGTTCTGTTCGTAGAAGGCTTCGATGTCCATTGGCGTAGCCTACGCCAGCACTATGTGCGTTGCCAGGTGCGCGGTCGCGTCCACCATATTGTCATGACAAATGCACTCGCCGCTGGCGTCGAGCGGACAGTGGCGCGGTGCGTGCTCGGCCCTCAACTGGCCTCCATGACAACCAAAACTGACCTGTTAGGAAACCTTCGACTCGAGTGGCGCCGGGTGGGGCGAACGCCGAGTGCCCGTGAGGCCACACGCCGACTCGAGGAGCGACACCCGCATCTTCGACTCGAGGCCCAGGACGACCTCGTCGACGTCGTCGCGCTGTTGGAGTCACGAAGCGGTCGCAACGTGCTCGAACGCGCTGAGATCGTGCGCGCGCTCCTCGTCGAGGCGAGCGATCCCGACGTCCACCGCGCCCTACTCCAAACGCTGTTGCCCGGTGTCGTGAGCACGTGCCGTCAGTTGCGATTCGGCGACGGGATCATCGATGATCCCAGCGACACGTTGTCGATGGCCGTCTCTCTCTTGAGCGAACTGCTCGTCGACTGGGCCGGACAGTCACGTCAGTACGCTGCGCCGGACCTGCTGTCGGCCCTTCGTGGGCGCCTCCGTCGGTGGCTCCTCAAAGAGAAGGAGGCCCTCAAGAACGTGTCGCACTTCGATCACGTCGATCGAGCGAGCGAGGAGTCGTCATCACTCCTCACTCGCCTCGAGAGCCTTCGAGGAGGCCAGCACGCCCGCCTCGTTCGACTCACCTACGCCCGGGTCTTCGAGGGTCGATCCTTTCGAGAACTCGCCGCTGACGATCACAGCGCGCCGGTGTCACTCCAATCCGAACTCCAACACTTCGCCGTTCGATTTTTGCTTTAAATATTTTGTGAGGTTGCGAATGCGAAATGATTTTCCGCCGCCACGTCAATTACCCTGCGAGGACCAATATGCGACTCTTCCCCTCCCTCAAGAGCACACACTGGGTGATCTGGTCGAGTCCACTCCTGCTCCTGGTCTTGGTGTTCTCGTTGACCACGTCGTCGAGTTCGGCTCCTCGGCGCCACGAGTCGTCGCACGCCACCACCACGACGGGCGCCATGACGAGCACGACGGCGCCGCAGAAAACGACGACGAAGCGGTCCACGACCCCGACGACGACCACGACGCTCAGAAAGCAGGCTTCGCTCAAACGAGTGGTCGTCGTATCCGCGAGTCGCGCAGTGACGAGCGCTCGTCACGAGACGAGCTCCTCCGGCTCGACCGCTTCGAGCGTCAAACCCGTCGCGAACGCACCCGCCGAGAGCGCGTCGAGCGGCGCGCTGAGCGGTCAACTCAGCCCGTCCTTCGCCGTGGCCGTCGTCCCGCTGGAGGGGCCCGCGACGTGGACCGTCGTCACGAGCGCGCCCGCCACCTTGACGTTGCGGTGCGCGAACCAGTCGATCAGCGTCCAGACGAGTTTCGTGATCGGGCCGAACGAGCATTGTCAGCTGACGATCACGCCCGCGACGACGGCGACCTCACTTACGTGGCAGCTGACGCCGAGCACTTGAAGCGTCCCCTTGCGGCGCGGGTGCAGGGTGTCGCCTTGGCGGCGTACTTCGCGCTGTTGCCCTACGTCGTGCTCACGAAGTGGCGCCTCACCTCGACGCAGAGTAACGGGACGCTCCTACGTACGCTGCTCGCCATCTTGGCGATATTCTGGCTGGGCTTTCTCGTTCAGGTCGTTCGCAACGTCGCGCGGCTGCGACGCGGGGGCCGCCTCGGCGGCGGGGGCAGTGCGTGGCTGGCCGGTCTGGTCGTCGCCCTCTTCACGCTGCTGTTACCTACCGCGAACGTCGCGTCAAAACCTCCGACGTCGATCAGCGTCGCGTACCAGAGCCCCACCAGCGCGCGCACTCCGTCACACCGTGGATCGATTCCGGCCGCCGCTTTGGCCGGCGTACCGATGGCACTCATGGCGAAACGTCGTGGCGACGTCCTTCGCCATCGCGACGACGACACCCACGACCTTGACGTCGACGAGTCCATTGAACTGTTACGCGCAAGGAACCCGGACCTCATCGCCGCACTCGTCCGACTCGTCGGGGACGCGGTCGACGGCGTGCTCGAGGTGCCCGAGGATCTCGAACTGAGCCCCCCGGGCGCGCCCGACGCCACGATCGTCGCCTGCGCACTCGGTCCCGGCGCACACGGCTCGCTCGTCGGTTTCGCACGCGAAGGCGGACGGCTGCCCATTCCACCTTCGTGGAGTATCGACGACGTCGTCGCGCACGTGGTCGCCCTTAGCGACGCCAAGGTGCTCTTCGCGAGAAACGAGTCGGAACTGTTGCGTTCGCTCGCTACGAGGACGCTGCGTCACAGTGTGGTCGTCTTCGTAGGCTCGGCCAACGAGCTGGACGACGAACTCGCGTCGTGCACCATATCGTTGCAACCCTTCGTCGACCGAGAACGATCACTCGATTTCCATAAGTACGTGTCGTCCGCCGACGCGCCGCGCTCGAGTGACCTGCGCGTCGAAATCCTGCGAGCCGATCCCCAGGTCATTGGTCTTAGCGAGCCCTTTACGCCGACCCTTCGGCGGCGTTGCGTGGAGATGGTCGCGTACCTGGCGCTGCATCGCCACGAGCCCGTCACCGGTGAACGACTGCGAACGCGAGTACTGACCCACGCGGACGTCGACGCGTCGCAACGCACCCTCGCCAACACGGCGAGCGCCGTTCGTCGTAGCCTCGGCGTCGACGCGCAGGGTCCCCGACTTCATCCGGTCACCTCATCTGGCCTCTACGCCACGCACGGGCTCTCGAGCGACGTGGAGGTGTTCTCGACGTTGGTGAGCCGGGCGCGACAACTCGCCGTTGCCGACGCGGCGCCCCTCGCTCACCAGGCGTTGCTCATGATCAAGGGAGAGCCGCTCGCCAGCGCGTTGCGGGGCTTCGAGTGGTTTCTCGCCGAAGGCCACGGCGCGCGTCTCGCGCGCGACGGTGAGTGGGCCGCGCTGGCGTTGCACCACACGTCGCTGCAGCGGCGCAACTACGAACTCGCGTTTTGGGCCCTCCAGCAGGGCCTCCTCATCGATCCCTACAGCGACGCCTTGCGTGAAGCACTCGGTCGCGTGCCTCGCTTACGCGAGTTTGGCGGCGATGGAGCCCGCCGTGCGCAGGACCAGTCCGTCAGCGCCCGCGGCGCTGTAGCGATGAGCTGGGCGTTCGCGCGCTTCACGCAACAGGTCACCAAGTAGCGTCGCGAAGTCGAGCGGCGGCTCGACGAAGAGGTACTTCGCCAGTGAACCGGGAATCGTGTTGATCTCGTTCACGTAGAGTTCGCTCTCGCTCGCGAGGAAGTCGACGCGTGCCACGCCACGTACGAGACAGAGGTCCGCTATTCGTCCTGCGTAGTGCGTGATCTCCTCGTGTCGCTCTCTCGTCACGTTCGCCGGCAGTTCGCGTGGCGCCGAGACCATCCCTTCGCCACCCACGTACTTGTCGCGGTAGTTAAGGATCTCCGCGCCGCTCGATCGGCGAAGGGGTCGCTCGATCGACGACAGCGAGAGGGTCGGGTAGGTCCGCAGCGCGATCTGGAGGTCGCTCAGATCTTGGCGGTACGGCTCGACGACACAGCCCTGGGCGAGGTGGGGGTTCGCGCTGAGGCGCCCCTTCGCCGTCTCGAAGTCAGCGACGACGTCGATGCCGATCGACGAGCCACCGAAGCGGGGCTTCAAGATGTAGGGGCCGTCGAAGGGCAGCGCGGTCGCGTCACTCGTGAGCAGCGCGCGCGGCAACGTCGGCAGTCCCGCCTGGGCCATCAGCGAACCGAACGACCACTTGTCCATCCCCAAGGCGGCGCCCGCCACCGTAGGTCCGGTGTAACGCAACCCGGCCAAATCGAGGGCCCCTTGGAGGGTGCCGTCTTCGCCCGGTCCGCCGTGGGTGGCGAGGACGACCGCGTCCAGGTCGAGTCGGCGCTCGCGCGCCATTCTCCCCCCGGTCGTGAAGAACCCGCCACCGTCGCCGAGTCGAAACGAGAGTTCACTTGAACCCTTGGGCACGCCGTCGAGAAACGCTTCGGCCTCGACGTCGACGGAGACGGAGTAGAACGAGCCGGTCTTCGACCAGTACAGGCCCTGGGTGTCATGATCGGCGCGGCCCAGTTCACGCAGTGCCTGCAAGCCCGTCAGGATGGAAATGTCGTGTTCGGGTGAGGGTCCCCCGAAGAGCACACCACTAGTCACCGAACACCTCGCCACGCCGTCATCAAGACCTCAAGGGTAGTGGTCGGGCAGGTCGTTGAGGTACAACACCCCGTCACCCGGTATCAGTGTCGATCGAACCCACGCCACCGCGTCGTCGCGGTGATCGAATCGCTGGGGCTGTTTCTCGTAGCCGGCCATGAGCGCCACCACGTTGGTGCGGCCCACCGCCACGAGCTCGGCGGGCAGCGCGGCGACGCGTTGGGCGAGGCGGAGATTCTCGCTGAACTGCTCGGAGCCGAGTTCGACGAGTCCGGGCGTCACCACGACGCGCCGTCCAGTGATCTCGAGCGACCCCAACAGCGACAGGGCCGCCTGCGCACTCGCGGGATTCGCGTTGAACGTGTCGTCGACGACGACGACGCCCGAGGGCGCCGTGACGACGCTCAGCCGATTGGCGACGGGCGTCACGTCACGGGCGCGCTCGAGCAGCGTCGGCGCCTCAACCCCGAGCACGAGGGCGCCGCCCACGGCGCAGGCCAGGTTCGTGGGTTGCACGCCCACGACGGCGTCGAGCGATCCAACGTTCACCCCGTCAATGACGACGGTCCACCGGCCGGCCTCGACGCTCACGCGCACGTCAACGCCTTCACTCCGCGAGCCCGTCGTGAGGACGCGCTTACCTTGCGCGCGAAGGGGCTCGACCCAAGTAGCGAGTCGCGAGTCGTCAACGTTGAGGACCACCGTCGACGCGCGCTCGGTTATTTCGCGCTTCGCCGCCTCGACGACCTCCAAGGTCTTCATGCGTTCGAGATGCACAGGTCCGATAGCCGTGACGAGCGCGACCTCCGGCGGGCACCACGATGTCAGTTCTCGTATCTCACCGGGACCGTAGGTACCCATCTCGGCGATGAAGATCTTCGTTCCCTCGGCCAAGTTCTCATTGATCGCCCTGGAGAGACCCGCGCGATTGTTGTAGCTTCGTGGCGACGCGACGACGGCTTGGTCGGGCCCGAGCAGCGCGCTGAGGTAGTTCTTCGTCGAGGTCTTGCCGAACGATCCGGTGATGGCGACGACCGTCGGACGCACGTGCTCGAGGCGCCGGACGGCTTGATCGACGAACTTTTGCGCGCTGCGCTCTTCGAGGGGGCGAAGCACCCTGGTGGTGAGGTCGAGCACCGGCGGTACCGCGAGGACCATGATGACCGCCCCTAGGAACGGCTGCGCGCTGAACGCCCCGAGCGTCGCGACCACGACTGAGAAGCCGCCCGCCACGACCGTCGTCAGGCGAAGGCGTCGTGTCCAGGTGAGTGGACTCGTCCTTCCGCGCAGCGAAAGCCCGGTGGGACAGAGCAGACCGTACAGTCCCGCGGCGACGGCGAGGATGACGTACGCGCGAAAGACGATCGCGCCCGCCATGACGACGAGGAACGCGTGGGTGAGCGTGAAGGGACGTCGAGGGTGCGCGCGTTGGTAGGCCTTCGCCCCGGGTACCTGCGGCGACGACCACCGCGCCAGGAAACGAAGCAGTGCGCTCGGATCGTAATGCTCGCGCTGCAACACCCGCAGCCAACGAGCCATCTGCGCCGCGTAGGCGCCGACGAGGAGTACCGCGAGCAGTACCGCGCCGATCGTCCTCATCGCGCCAGCGCTCTCATGACGGCGTCCACCAGTTCGTCGGGCGCCTCGAGCGGGACCATGTGGCCCACGCCCTTGATGACGAGCAACGTGTGGTCGCCACCAACGAGTTCACCGGCGCGCTCCGCGACGTCTGGTGGCACGTCGCGGTCGAGTTCGCCCCACACGAAATCGACCGGCGCGCGCAGGGTGGTGAGTTCGTCTTCGTAGCTCTCGTTCACGGAAGCGACGAGAATCTCGCGCAAGAGCCCGTGCGCGCGGCGGTAGTCAGTCGAGCCGTACTTTTGACGAGCCGCTTCGACGCGCTCGTCGCTGAGCAGTCCTTTCGCGTGGAGCCAACGCTGCGCTCGAAACGCCACCGGCGCTTTCTTCGACGCCGCGCGACGGATCAGTGGCGCGCCCGTCAAGACCAAGGAACGCACCAAGTCCGGTTGCGTGCTCGCCACGACGGAGGCCACGGTTCCCCCGAAGGAGTGCCCTACGAGGACCAACGGCTCGTCGGCGACGGACTTGAGCGCGGGCGTGACGAGTTCGGCGTAGTGGCGAGCGCCACCGGCCACCTCCGGTAGCGGCGACGCGCCGAACCCCGGGAGATCGAGCGCCACGGACGCCACGCCGCGATCGGCCAACGTCGAAGCGGCCGCGGTGAAGTCGCCGGCGCTTCTCGCCCAGCCGTGCAACCACACCACTCGAGCGGTCCCGGCGCCGTAAGACTCTCCGAAGAGATTTGAGTCGCCGTAGCTACGCAGCACGCCTTTCAGGTTAGTGAAGCCCTTCCTTCGCCCGAAACCACGTCACGGTCGACCGGTAGCGTCGTAGGCATCATGAGTGACGAGACGACGTTCAACAGTGAGCTCCTCGTCGGCCTCACGCCCGAGCAACGTGAGGCCGTGATGTCGCCCGCCCGTCGACACCTCGTGCGCGCCACCGCGGGCTCGGGTAAGACACACGTGCTGACGCTGCGCATCCAGCGCCGCGTCGCCGACGGTGAGGTGGCGCCCGATCAGATCCTCGCGATGACGTTCACTCGCAAGGCCGGCGACGAGCTTCGTCGACGACTTTTTCGATCAGGCGTGCGCGACGTGCGCGCGGGAACGTTCCACCGCGCCGCGCTCAACCTCGTGACCCAGTACCGCGAAGACCATCACCTCCGACCGCTCACGCTCGAACCGAACCGACGAAAGATCGTGAGCGCGTTGGCGAAGCAACTGCGAGAGAGTGGCGAACTCAAACTCGAGGACTGGCAACTTCCCCGCCTCGAACAAGAGATCGGCTGGGCGCTCAGTCAGGGATTCAACGGCACGCTCTACGCGAAGAGTGGGCGTCGCCATCGTCGAGACGCGCCCCTACCGCCCGCCCAATTGGCCGACGTGCTCGATCGCTACGTCGGTCTCTGTCGCAGCCGAGGTGTCGTGGACTTCGACCTTCTCCTCAGCGAGGCCATCACGTTGCTGAAGGACGAGCCCGACGTGTTGGCGTCGTTTCGCTATCGCAACCGGTCCCTGTACGTCGACGAGACCCAGGACATGAACCCGTTGCAACTCATGTTGCTGCGTCAGATGGCGGGCGACGACCCCGACCTCTTTTGCGTGGGCGACCCCAATCAATCGATCTACGGGTTCAACGGCGCCAATCCCGCGCTCATCAACGAACTCCTCGCCACGTGGCCCGACATGGTCGTGCTCGACCTCACGAGGAACCACCGCTCCACCGCGAACATCATCGCGGTGGCGAACACGCTGCTCGAAGAGGGGGCTCGCGGGATCATGCCCGCAAAGGACGAAGGTGAGGTTCCCCTCGTTCGCCAGTACAACACCGACGAAGAAGAGGCGGAGCACGTCGCCACCTGGCTCGGCGCTCGCCACCAGCCGGGCAGTCCCTGGAAGTCAATGGCGGTGCTGTCGCGCACGAACGCCCAACTCGAACTCGTCGCGAGCTATCTCGACGCCGTCGACATACCAAATGAGCGGCGCGGACCCGAGCACTCGCCAGCCTCTGATCTGATGGCGCCGGAACTCTCGTCACGCCACCTCAACGAGACCGATCGTGACGCGGTGGCCCTGTCGACGATCCACCGCGCGAAGGGACTGGAGTTCCAGCACGTCGCGGCGATCGGGTGGGCCGAGGGGCAACTTCCCAACTACAACGCGACGACACCCGAGCAGCTGGCCGAGGAGCAGCGCCTCGCGTACGTGGCGCTCAGTCGAGCCGAACGCTCCCTCCTCATCACCTGGAGCAAGGGCCGCAACGATCCCCGCTACCCCGACCGCTCGCCGTCGCGCTTCCTCGCGCCCATCGAAGCGGTGATCCGCGAACTCGACGAACGCAACGCGCCGCTCACCGGCGACGCGCGTAAGGCCCGTCTCGCCGCCATTCGTGCGTCGCTCACCGAGAGCCTCGAACGGCTCGACGGCGAAGGCGCACGCTCGAAGTGACGTAGGCGCGGAGGTATAGTTCGCTGCGAGTGACGCAGCAGTAGCACGAAAGAGGCCACGACGATGAACGGTGCGCACGCGCTCCTCGCCACGCTCGAGGCCAATGACGTCAGTGTCTGTTTCGCCAATCCGGGAACGTCGGAGATGCACTTCGTCGCCGCCCTCGACGACGCGACGACGACGCGCGCGATCCTCTGCCTCTTCGAGGGGGTCGCGACGGGCGCCGCGGACGGCTACGCCCGCGTGCTCGGATCGCCCGCGGCCACGTTGTTGCACCTGGGACCCGGTCTCGCGAACGGGTGGGCCAACTTGCACAACGCGCGACGCGCTCGTGTGCCGTTACTCAACGTCGTAGGCGATCACGCCACGTACCACGCGCACCTCGACGCCCCACTGCAGAGCAACATCCAACTCCTCGCTGACGCGCTCGAGGGTTGGTACGGCCGCACGACGTCGTCCGATGACGTCGCCACTGACGCCGCTCGAGCGCTCGCTGGCGCGTACGGACCACCTGGTCGCGTCGCGACGCTGGTCCTCCCCGCCGACGTGTCGTGGAGCGAGCTCCAGGACGTCCCCTCGACCTGGCCGCGTGCCGCACGCCCCTCGCCGCGTGCCATCGACGAGGTCGCCTTCGACAGGGCGCTCAGCGCCCTTCGTTCGAAACGCTGCGTGCTCTTCCTCGGTGGGAGTGCGCTTACGAAGGAACAGACCGCGCTCGCCCAGCGCGTCGCGTCCGCGACGTCGTCACGGCTCATGATGGAGACGTTCGCGACGAAGATGGATCGCGGCGCGGGCGTGGTGAGTCCCGAACGACTCATCTACGTCAGTGAGTTCGCCGTCGATCAGCTGAAGGACGCCGACGCCCTTGTGCTGGTGGGTTCGTGTGAGCCCGTCGGATTCTTCGCGTATCCCAACGTGCCGAGTCGGCTCGTGCCGGAGGGCTGTGACGTCATCGACCTCGCGCCACCCGGGGCTGACACGCTCGCGGCACTCGACGCACTCGTCGAAGCGCTGCACGCGCCCACCGTCGACGTCGAGCGGGGCGAGGTCTCCGCTCCCCCGAGTGGTGAGCTGACCACTCAGTCGTTTTCCGCCGCCGTGGGAGCGACGCTGAAAGAGGGCGTCATCGTCGCTGACGAGTCCAACACGAGTGGGATCCATCTCTTCGGGACCACGCGCTTCGCCCCCGAGCACCAGTGGATGACGCTCACCGGCGGCGCGATCGGTTACGGACTACCGGTCGCGCTCGGCGCGGCCGTCGCGTCGAAGGGACGCGTCCTCGCGCTCGAATCCGACGGTTCGATGATGTACACGCTCCAGGCACTGTGGACCATGGCTAGAGAAGGACTCGACGTCACGGTCGTGGGACTGTCCAATCGCAGTTACGCCGTGCTCAACATGGAGATGACGCGCGTCGGCGCGGTCCGCGACGGAGGGGCGAGCGAGCGCATGCTCGACCTCGACGATCCCACGCTCGACCTCAGCCAACTCGCCCTCGCCCAGGGCGTACCGAGCGTGCGCGTGACGAGTGCCGACGAGCTCGTGCAAGCGCTCGAGCGGTCCTACGCGACGCCCGGGCCGATGTTCATCGAGGCCCTCTTGCCAAAGGGCCTGCATTAGGAGCGCACCGCGTCGCGGTCGCCTCTTCTCTGACTACGACGCGTCCGCGAGAACGAAGAAGATCTCAGTCTCCGCCGCCACCTTGCCGTCGACGGTGGCGCGGCCGAACCCCTTGCCGCCGCGCGCCGAGAGCTTGGTCATCTCACACTCCACGAGCACAGTGTCGCCCGGGAGGACCTGTCGACGGAAGCGCGCGTTCTCCACGCCGCCGAAGAGGGGCAGGCGGCCAACGTAGCGAGGATCGGCGAGCACGACGACGGCGCCGCACTGGGCGATCGACTCGAGAAGCAGCACGCCCGGTGTTGTCGGCCGTCCGGGGAAGTGTCCCGCGAAGAACCACTCGTCGCCGTTCAGGGTCCACTCGCCACTCGCGCGAACGCCCGGCTCGATGTGCAAGAGCGTGTCGAGAAAGAGGAATGGTTTGCGGTGCGGCAACCAGTCCATCGGGTCGAGAGAGATGGTCGTCACGCGAGCGCCAACTCTGCGATGCGTCGATCACTATCGACGGTCACCAGTCGGAACGTCCGCTGATCGCCCCGCTTCAGTACGTCCCTCGCGCGCGCCGGCGCGGGCGTGCCGAGCGACGTCGTCGGGGCGTAGCACTCGACCTGCTTGTCGCCCTTCAGTTGCACTTTGATGACGGCGCCGTGTGAAGTGAAGGCCGTCACCTCACCCGCGACCCGCGATCCGATGCGATAGGTGCTCTTGAAGAGTGCGAAGTCTGCTTCAGGATTCACGGGTTGGCGTCCACGGCGAAGCGCGACCGCCGGCGGCGGCGTGGGTGCGGGTGCGGCCGGCGTCGGCGAGACCTTGGCGACCTTCTTGGTCGCCTTGGTCGCGGGAACCTTAGCGGCAGACTTCTTCGTCGGCGCCGCCTTCTTCGTCACCTCAGGGACTTTCGCGGCCTTCTTCGGCGTCTTGCTCGGTGCTTTCGCCGCGGCCCTGTCTATCGACTTTTCCAGTGTCTTCTCTGGAGTCTTCTCCAGCGCCTTGTCGTGCTTCGTCGCCGGCTTTTTCGCCGGCGCCGCTTTCTTCGCCGTCTTGACGGGTGTCAACGTCGTGCCAATGGTCGGCTTCGCGCCACTGGGCAACGTCACGGCCAGTTTCTTCGTGGCTCGCGTGGCCTTGACGTTTCGCACCGGCACTCGTGGCGTGAAGACCCATCCCACACCACGGACCGGCTTGCCGCCGATGAGGCGACCAACGTCGAAGAGCCAGGGATACTCGTCTTGAAACTCCTGGAACGAGTCGTTGCTCAACACCACGCCGTCAATTCGGTCCGCGATCTTCAAGATGAAGGCGTCGCCTCGGCCAACGGCGCCGGCCGGCGGCGTGACGATCTCTCCCGCAAGGACCGCGTCGTTGAAGCGACTTCGTTCGTTGGCGGCCGAGCGGTGTTCGAAGGTCGCGTCGACGACCACGATGATCTCAGCCGCCGGGTTCTCCTCGCTGAAGGAGCTCACCGCCTCGTCGAGTTGGGTGAGACTGGGCGTGACACGCCCTTCGGTGGCGAGATTCGAACCGTCAACCACGACGCGAAGTCGTGGACTCTTCGCGGGACTCACCCGATCGCTCGCGCCAAGAGGTCCGCCTGTTCGGCGGCGTGCACGAGTCCACTGCCCGTCGCGGGACTCGCCGACTCCGCGCGTGCCACGTGTGACACTCGCACGTGGCGTAGATGGTCGTGCATCCGAAGGTGCACGAAGGGCCAGGCGCCCATGTTCTCCGGCTCCTCTTGCAGCCAGACCACCTCCGCCAGATTGGGGTACGTCGCGAGGACGCGCTCGATCTCCGCGGTCGGCCATGGGTAGAGCTGCTCGACACGCACGACCGCCACGTTGTTCGCCTTCGTGGTGTCTCGATGACCGAGCGCTTCGTGCGACACCTTTCCCGACGCGAGCACGACGCGCGTGATCGCGCTCGCGTCCTCGACGTCATCGTCGAGGACGGTTTGGAACGAGCCGTGCTCGAACGCCGCGATCGGCGAGCGCGTCTGTACCGCGCGCAGCATCGATTTCGGGGTGAAGACGATGAGTGGCGTCGGGTGCTCTCGCAACACCTGACCTCGCAACAGGTGGAAGTACTGCGCGGACGTGGTCGGTTGGGCCACCCGGATGTTGTTACGAGCACTGAGCGACAGGAATCGCTCGATACGACCACTCGAGTGCTCGGGACCCTGACCCTCGTACCCGTGGGGCAACAACATCACGAGCGTCGCGTGCTGGCCCCACTTGTCCTCCGCCGCGACCAAGAAGTTGTCGATGATGATCTCGGCGCCGTTCGCGAAATCCCCGAACTGCGCCTCCCACGCCACCAGCGTGTTCGAGGCTTCGACCGAGTACCCGTACTCGAAGCCGAGCGCCGCGTACTCAGAGAGGAACGAGTCGCGCACCGTGAAGAAGCCGGGCGCGCCCATGCTCGCGAGCGGCACGAACTGCCGGCCGTTGTCGTAGTCGATGAGTGCGGCGTGACGGTGTGAGAACGTGCCGCGCCGCGTGTCCTGGCCCGTGAGGCGCACGTTGGATCCAGCCAAAACGAGCGAGCCCAACGCCAACGCTTCACCGAAAGCCCAGTCCACCTCGCCCGACTCGAGCAGGGCGAGGCGCTGCGAGAACTGACGTTCGAGTTTGGGGTGGATGGTGAAGCCCTCGGGCGCGGAGACCGAGGCTCGGGCGATGCTCATCAGGGTGCCTTGGTCGACCCCCGTGTCGGGCGCCGGACGGTCGGCGGGCGTCTCAGCGACGGGGACACCCTTCAACTTCGGGACCGGGACGGTGCGCACTTCGTCGAGCACGCTCTGCAGACGAGCGTTGAACTCGTTGAGCGCGGCCTCGGCCTCGTCGATGGAGATATCGCCGCGGCGAACCAGTGTCTCGGTGTAGAGCTTGCGCACCGAGCGCATCTGATCGATGATCTTGTACATCTGGGGCTGGGTGTAGCTCGGGTCATCGCCTTCATTGTGTCCGAACCGGCGATAGCAGACGATGTCCAAGACGACGTCACGTTGAAAGGTCTCGCGGTACTCGAAGGCGAGGCGGGCCGCGCGGGCGCAGGCCTCAGGGTCGTCACCGTTCACGTGAAAGATCGGCGCTTGGACCATCTTGGCCACGTCCGTCGGGTAGAAACTCGAGCGCGCCGACTCGGGCGCCGTCGTGAAGCCCACTTGATTGTTCACGACGAGGTGGATCGCCCCACCTACGCGGTAGCCCGACAACTGAGAGAGGTTCAGCGTCTCGGCGACGACGCCCTGCCCCGCGAAGGCCGCGTCGCCGTGGATCAGCACCGCGAGGTAGGGGTGCTCGACGAACGGCATGTCGGTCGCGGTACCGTCACTCGGACGAAGGACGAGGTCCTGCTTGGCGCGCACGATGCCCTCGACCACGGGACTCACGGCTTCGAGGTGTGAAGGGTTCGACGCCATTGACACGTCGATGGTCACGCCACGGGGATTCTTGAAGACGCCACGCGCCCCCTTGTGGTACTTGACGTCACCACTCCCCTGAACACTCTCGGGGTCGAGGTTGCCCTCGAACTCGGAGAAGATGTCGCTGTACGACTTGCCGACGATGTTCGCCAACACGTTCAGTCGCCCGCGGTGGGCCATCCCGATGACGGCCTCTTTCACGCCGTGATCGGCGGCCTCGTCGAGGACGGTCTGGAGCGCGACGATCGTGGACTCCGCGCCTTCGAGACCGAAGCGCTTCTGGCCCACGTAGCGCGTGTGCAGGAATCGCTCGAACACCTCGGCTTCGCTGAGGACGTTCAAGATCCGGCGCTGCTCTTCGAGGCTGGTCGTCGAGTCGACGCCTTCGACGCGCTCCTGTATCCAGCGCTTCTGCACGGGATCCATGATGTGGCCGTACTCGATGCCAATGGTGCGGCAGTAAGCGTCGCGCAAGATCGCGAGGATCTTCTCGAGAGGCGCCTCGTGCAAACCGGCCAAACCGTCCACCACGAACGAACGCTGCAGGTCCCAGATCGTGAGCCCGTACGACGACAGGTCAAGTTCCGCGTGCAAAGGTGGCGGCTCGCTACTGAGGGGATCGAGGTGGGCGTTCAGGTGACCGCGAACGCGATACATGTTTATAAGGGCTTGGACGCGAATCTGCTTCAAGATCCTCTCGGCCTCGGCTTCGTTCGACGACGGATTGGAGTCCTTCGCCCACCGGGCCGGCTCGTAGGGGATGCCGAGCGACGCGATGATCTCGTCGTAGAACTCGTGCTCGCCCGTCAAGCACTCCGCCACGTACTTCAAGAACAGACCCGACTCCGCGCCCTGGATGATGCGGTGGTCGTACGTCGAGGTCAGTGTCATGACCTTGCCCACGCCGAGTTCCGCGAGGGCGCGCGGGTCGGCCGCCTCGAAGCCGGCCGGCCACGCCAGTGCGCCGACGCCGAAGATGGCACCCTGACCGGGCATCAATCGCGGGACGGACTGAACCGTGCCGAGCGTGCCCGGATTGGTGATCGACACGGTTGCGCCGGCGAGATCGTCGGCGCCGTACGCTCCGCCGTGCACCTTGCGAACGAGGTCTTCGTAGGCCAAGAGGAACGTGCGAAAGTCCATCGTGTCGGCGTCACGGATCACGGGAACGAGCAACGTGCGCGCGCCGTCCTTCTTCTGCACGTCGACGGCGAGGCCCAGGCCTACGTGTTCGTGACGTCGAACGCCTGGCGTCCCCTTGTCGTCGACGGCGTCGATGAAGGTGGCGTTCATCGCCGGGATCTCACCGAGTCCCTTCAAGATGGCGTAGGCGATGACGTGCGTGAACGAGACCTTCGCGCCGCTGGAACGGGCCAGTGATTCGTTCAAGGCACTGCGGTTGATCTCCAAAAGTCGAGCCGCGACCGTGCGGACACTCGTCGCCGTCGGCACGGAGAGACTGGCGTTCATATTGGTGACGATCCGAGCTGCCGCGCCGCGAAGGGGCGTCGCCGCTTCGTCGATGGTGACCGGCTTTGCGGGGATCGTGGGCGCACTCGGCGCCGCGGCGATCGAGGCGACCGTGGGCAGCGTGGAGCGCTGGTAGTCGGCGAAGAATTCGCGCCAGCTTTCTGCCACCGACTGCGGATCGGCGAGGAAGCGGTCGTACATGTCGTCGACGAGCCAGGCGTTGGGGCCAAACGAGCCCTGCGCGGAGCGACTCGAGGAGGTGTCGGGGGGCGTAGTCACCCTTCCAGCCTAGGGCCCGTAACGGCGCGTTCGATGAGCCGAACGGGTGGAACCCCGGTAAGTTTCCACCGTGACCTCCCCCTCGGCGCTGCCCGCGCGACTTCACTTCATCACCAACGCGCCAGTCCCGGGTCTGGCCGTCGCCGAGCGCCGTGTCGAGAACGCCCAAGCGTGCGTCATCTTCGTGCACGGCGCGCTCGACCGCGGCGGCTCGTTCGCGCGACTCGTGCGACGACTCGAGACCTTCGACGCGGTGACGTACGACCGAAGGGGTTACCAGGGCTCTCGCGACTTGCGGCCAGCCGACCTTGACGCGCACGTCGACGATCTGTTGGCGCTCGCCGCGCGCGAACGCGAACGCCAGCCCGTCATACTCTTCGGTCACAGTTTTGGCGGCCTCGTCACGTTCGCCGCCGCCGTGCGCGAGCCGTCGGTCGCCCAGTTGGTGGTCAACTTCGAGTCGCCCCTCCCGTGGATCTTGCGGCGAAAGAGCGCCCGCCCTCCCCTCACCGACGACGCTGGCCACGAGGCTGAACAGTTCTTTCGCCGCGTGGTCTCCACCAAGGCGTGGGATCGACTCAGTGTGCATCAGCAAGAGTCCCGACGACTCGACGGACCGGCACTGTTGCGCGACCTCGCGACCGTGCAACGAAGCGAGGTTCCTTTCGACCTCGCGACACTGCGCGTGCCGGCGGCCTACGTCCACGGTGACGGCGTCCTGGCCGACTACTACCGAGCGCTCTCGGTGGAACTCGTGAAGGTGAATCCGTCCATCGAGATCATCGAGATCGAACACGCGAATCACGACGCACACCTCAAGAATCCAGGTGAGCTGGCCGCGATCGTGCAACGTCGATGGGGCCAGGCGTGCGCGTCGGTGTAACGGGATCGTCGGGACTCATCGGCCGATCGCTCGTCGGCGCCCTACGAGAACGCGGCGACACGATCATCCCCTTCGTGCGACCGACGACCACGACCCTCGGGGGCGACCTCGTGCGATGGGACCCCGAGCGGGGGCTGGTTGACGACGGTGACGTCAAGCGCGCGGGTGGCTTCGACGCCGTCGTGCACCTCGCGGGCGCCGGGATCGGCGATCGCCGGTGGTCAGCGAAGAGGAAGACGGAGATTCTCACGTCGCGCGTCCAGTCCACCTCGGTGCTGGTCCGGGCCTTACGTGACGTGCCCGACGGCGTGAAACTCTTCGCGAGCGCTTCAGCGATCGGTTGGTACGGGTCGCGCGACGACGAACTACTCGATGAAACGTCGACGAGGGGATCGGGCTTCCTCTCTGACGTGTGCCAGGCCTGGGAGGACGGCGCGCTCGCCTTCCAAGGACGCGGCACCGTCGCACTCCTACGAACGGGTCTCGTGATGAGTCCGAGCGGTGGCGTCTTGAAGACCCAGCTGCCGCTCTTTCGACTCGGCCTCGGTGGACGCTACGGTTCCGGTGCGCAGTGGATGAGTCCTATCTCGCTCGTCGATGAGGTGCGAGCCATCCTGTTCGTGCTCGACCACGAGATCGCGGGGCCGGTGAACTTGACGGCGCCTCACGCGATCACCAACCGTGACTACACACGAGAGCTCGCCCGAGAACTTCGCCGGTCGGCGATCTTGCCAGTACCGAAGCCGGCGTTGCGACTCGCGCTCGGCACCGAGATGGCGAACGAACTTGTCTTCGCGAGTCAGCGCGTCGTGCCCGCAGTGCTGCAGGAATCGGGCTTCACCTTCGAACACCCCGACG
>DASZIH010000025.1:0-19135 GCA_035949355.1 Acidimicrobiales bacterium | reverse complement strand
GTGCCGCCCAAATCGGGCGGCACCACGATGTCGATCTCGTCGACCGGCGCAGGACCTTCCATCGTCCAATCGATGACCTCGACGTCGCCGGGCAGATCGGAGATGGCGGAACGTAGGGAGTCGTCGGGCACGCTCACTCGTAGCGCCGGGGCGTTCGTCATTCGATCCCTTTCAATCGGTCGAGTCTAGGTTCGAGGATCGCACGCCTGCGTGCGCTGCGGCCGTCAACGCGGGTTGCTTCGGGTCGATCATGGGCGTCGATTCACGCTCAACTCGAAGACGCCCGGCACGTGCCACTCGGTCGAGAGAAGGATCGGACGTCCCTCTTTGGTGTAGTCGACCTCGCGTATCTGCTGAAGGGCACTTCCGACCCGGACGTCGAGCAAGCTCGCGAGTCGCTTGCTGGCAGTGACCGGCAAGAGGACCGCGTTCGCGCTCACCACTTGGTGGCCAATCTTTGTCAACAAGTCGTACAGCGAACGATTGAAACGTTTTTCGGTTACTCGCGAGACGTAGCGTTCGGGCAACGTGTCGATCGAGTAGATGACGGCTCGATCGTCCGCGGTGCGCAGTCGCTCGAGTCGACGCACGTTGTCACCGGCTTCGAGTTCCAACGCTGAGATCTCGTCGCTCTTGGCCGGACCCGACGTAACGCTGAGGACCTCCATGCCGGGCTTCATTCCCGCGTCCGCGATCATATGCGTGTAACTGAGCGTGACGTTGAGCGCGTGTCGGGGACCGGGGAGTCCGACGACGTACGTACCGCTCCCGTGAAGGCGCTCGAGGTAGCCCGCGGTGACGAGCGCGGCGACCGCCTCTCGCACCGTTAATCGACTCACGTTGAATCGAGCAGCGAGACTCTCTTCGTTGACGAGTTTCGTCCCGACCCGCAAGGTCCCGCCAACCAGGTCCTGGAGGAGGCCCTGGCGAACCTTTTCGACGCGGCTTCCCCGTACGGCGCTCGTCGACGTCATCGTCGGTGACCGGGACAGGTCGCTGCGTGACGCTCTGCGCGACCGTACGCGTGTCGTCGATCGAACGCGCGCTCACCCGACGCGGGGTGACTCATGACGCCTCCGCGATCGATAGAACGTGACGAACTTGGGCCGCGACGTCGGGGCCCCCCGGGAACAGTCCATCGAATATTGCCGAGCCAATGGTGAAGCCCCAGGCGCCCGCGGAGGACAGGGTCGAGATCTGTTCGTCACGCACGACCGAACCCGCCGCGATGACGGGTCCCGTCGAGGCATTGACGACAGCTCGGGTGAGTTCTTCGATATTCGCGCTTTGGTGGCGATAGGCGAGAAGGTCGAGCCCGTACACCCCGGTTCTCGCGGTGAGGGTCGCGGCACTTACCGCGATGTCGATCACGCTTCCTTCAAGGATGCTCGGGTGACCGACGACTCGTCCAGGGAAGGGGCAGTACTTGACGTGATATCCCTCCAACAGCGGTAACACCGCGTCGGGTTGTGTCCCACCCAAGATCCAATCGACTCCCGCGTCGAGGGCCGCGTGAACGGAGGCGATTTCAGCCTCTCGCGTCGTCGATACCACTTCCAGCATGGTCTCCAACCCCGCGTCGCGTGCGGCGAGGGCGATCGCATGCTGGCGTGCTGGCGTCGCGCCGACGTCCTTGAAACCGATGTAGTGAAGTCCCGTGGCCGCCACCACCTCGACGTAATCGAGTGCGTCGTCGATGGTGCTGTCAGCGTGCGTCAACATGAAGATGAAATTGATCATGCGGTCTCCTAGGTGCGGACGGGGTGAAGCGAACTACGGCGCGTTGTTCCTCGACGAAGGTCGGTCCGCGTGAGGTCACGGCAGCCGTACGGCGAGCGGACGAACTTTAGTTGAAACTGGCCAACGCCTCGCCAGAACGTCATTGGCCAAGCGTGTTCTGTTGGGCGAGTGCACGGGCGACGTCGTCAGTGGTCCATGCTCCGATGAGGTTCGCAAGGTCGACAACGGTGAAGCGGTCTCGCATCAGATGACAGTTGGTCGCTGCCCACGCGACGACAAGGTCGTCAGGAGCTGGATCGAGCTGCTGGAACTTGACGGGCGCACGCGCTCGTCGCAGTGCGTCGGCAACCAACGCTGGTGGCCCGAGGAGCCGATCCAGCTCATCGCCGTGCGCGCGCCATTCTCCGATGACGTCGCTGATGTGCTCAAGGTTCATGGTCATCCACCGCGCCTTGCGTTGGTACGCCACCCAACACTCCTCGGCCAAAGCGCCAGCGTCATCGAGGTGGGTAAAGGCATCACGGACGCGCTCGTAGTCGGCGATGTTCGAGGGGTCCACTCGAGCGTCGCCGGCGTTCAGACGTTGCCGCACGTACTGCCAGACGATCGCCGCGAAAACACTTGCCGCGCCTACCTGTGATCCGTGAGAAGCGGTCGAGATACCGCGCGCGTTGCCGTGCATCTCGAGTAGGTGACTGACCAAATGCTCGGTTCCGGATGACGGCGCCGTTCGACCAGCCACGCCCATCGCCAGTCCCCCCGCCGTCAGACACGACGCCAAGAGGTCCACGGCGCCCTGATCACCCTGGCCGAGCTCGTCTACTTTTTCGATCAACTCGTCGACGTCGCGTCGCATCATCGAGACCGGAGTCGATGAGTAACTCGTGTCGAAGCCGACCACGCCAGCGAGGTACCAATCCGCGGCCGCACTGAACATTGAAAGTTGGTCGCCGAGCCCAGAACGTGTCATTTCTATCGGCGCGTCCGCGATGACGTCCGGGTCGATCACGAGCGCGCCGGGCCACTGGCTCGGCGTCGTTCGCTTGACGCCGTCAATCAGAAGGACCGACTGGTCGTCGGAGAAGCCGTTCACGCTCGCCGCGGTCTGGACGACGACGTGAGGAAGGGAGAGCCTGTGGGCGACCATCTTGCCAATGTCAACCACCGTTCCCGAGCCCACGCTCAGAAGCCCCGCGGGCGCGTCTCGCCGTGCGTTCTCGAGAGCGTGAGCGACGGTGGCCTCGTCTGCGTGGACGGTCGACGCCGGCGATTCTGGCGCCAGGCGTACGAGCTCAACGTGAAAGTTGACCTGGAGGATCGCAAGAACGACGTTGAGTACGTCATCCTCTTTGTAGCGCTTTGGAGTCGTGTCGGACAGCACGGTGATCGTCGAACCTTCGTTGACGCCACGTCGCACCAGCACTTCTACCAACGTCTGAAGCGCTCCACGTCCACGGACGATCTCCTTGATCCCCAGTGGGTACAACGACGCCGCGTCGGGAGACTCGCGCACGAGTGAGCGCAACTCTTCAAGCGTGTCGACGACGACGGTGTCGAGACGACTCACGTGGTTGCCCCCTCGACTCCGTCGTAAAGGGCGCGATAGCGGCCGTACGCCTCGGCGTAGAGCGACGCTCGTAGGGGGTCTGCCACGTAGGGTTCCTCCGCGACCGTCACGGTGCGGCGCACGGCGTCGGTGAGGTCGAGGAAGACTCCCGCCGCGACGCCAGCGAGGAGTGCGGCACCGTGAGCGGTGGCTTCGGGAACGAGGACGCGCCGTACGGGTCGTCCCGTCACGTCAGCTTTTATCTGCATCCACGTTTCGCTCACTGCACCGCCGCCAACGACACGGATTTCGTCGTGACCCAGTCCCAAAGCGGCGAATCGGTCGGCGACGTCGCGTAGGGCGAACGCGCAGCCTTCGAGAACCGCTCGGGCCATGGTCGCTGAGGTGTGGGGCATGGCGAGACCCGCGAAGACACCGCGCATGTTCGCGTTCCAACGCGGGGTCATCGCACCCGAAAGAGCGGGGAGGAAGAGCGCACCGTCGGAGCCCGCGGGCGCCTGCGCCGCGAGTTCGAAGAACGTGGATTGGCTGACCTTCAAGATGTTCTCGGCGAGCCACAAGGTGCTGCCCCCGGAAACGAATCCGGGATTCTCGACGAGGAAGTAGTTGTCGAGGGCGTGCGCGTGGGTCTCGACGAGACCCTCGTCATCAAAGACGAGGGTGCTTGACGCCACCGTGACGGGTTCGGCGGTCCCGGTCACGTCCGTGATGATTTCTGAGGTGATGGCGCCAGCGCCGATTGACGCGGCGTGCTCATCACCGGTCCCCACGAGCACGGCGCACTTCGTCGTAAGGCCCGTCAACTCTGCCGTACGAGCGTTCAACGTTCCGGCGATCTCGCTCGCGTTGAGGATCTCGCCCAGTTGCCTGACGGTGAGTCCGCTCGCGTCGAGCAGGTCATCGGACCATTGCCGCGTACTGAGGTCGTAGAGCAGACTTGACGACGCGTTGGCGTGATCGACCGCCAGTCGTCCCGTGAACCGGTGGAGCAGGTAGCCCGCGGCCGGTAGAAATGCCGCGGCACGTGTGAACGTCGCGGGATCGTTTCGTCGGAGCCACATGATCTTCGGTCCGGAGTGTGACGCGTCGGGTACAAGGCCGGTGATCTTGAAGAGTCGATCCCCTCCAACGTCGTTGGCCAACGCGGCGGCCTCGACGTCGGCCCGCCGGTCGAGCCAGATGATCGCCGGCCCGAGTGCCTCGCCGCGCGAGGAGAGTGGGACGACCCCGTCCACTTGGCACGCCAAACTCAGCACGCCGACTTCGCTGCCCGCGACGCCGGCGCTGGTCAAGGCGTCGGCGATGACCGACGCGATGCCCTCTTCCCAGTGACGCGGGTCTTGCTCAGCCCATCCGCCGTGTGGATGAGCCATAGCGAGGGGGTATGACGTCGTAGCCCTCAGCACTCCCTCAGAATCGAGCAGCACACCTTTGATGCTCTGTGACCCGACGTCGACGCCGAGCACGAAGGTCACGACGTTGCTCCTCTGCCCTTGATGACGATTCGAACGTCGGGACCCCTGGACTCGATCATTGGATGCACGCTGGTCTCAATGAGGTCTGGAAGGCCGCGGCGTCGAAGAAGTTTCGCGCCCGATCGGAGTGCACGATAAGACCGCAAGTAGAGTTGACCACGTTTCCCCCGGTCGTTCGCGTCCGTTGCGGGTTCGTGGCGGACGCGGTCAAGCCAAGTCAGAATGTACGAGCATCAGCGTAAGTCATCAGATGACTTCGGTCAAACGACGCCACTCTCGCTTCTGGAATCTCCTGAGAGCGTGTCACGTGCCGAGCGGAGGGGTCATCACGTGACGCGGCGAGCCAGCTCTGCATTTCACCGACGTAGGTCAAGTGAGAAGGCGACGAAGAGGGTTTCGAAAACCGTGGTACTAGTTCAAAAGTGATGTCGCTGGTGGACAAACCACAGCGTGAAAATCGTTTGACAGAAGTCATCTGATGACTTACTGTGGTTCAAAATTACACGGAGAGTTCAGGGGGGCATCTGTGACAACATTTGACGAGACCCAACACGCGGTCGGTCTGCGGGAGAATTCAGTAAGTCTTTGGGGGGACTTCGTCGTATCGATCGCGAACGTCGCTCCGTCGAGCAGTGTCGCGTACACGTTGGCGTTGCTCGTCTCCTTCGCCGGACACATCGCACCGCTGGCGGTACTCATCGTCGGTCTCATGATGTACTTCTGTTCCGTGGGCTACGCGAGTCTCAATCGATGGCGAGCACACGCGGGAGCTCCCTACATCTGGGTCGGTGAGGCGGTCACGCCATCGATTGGCGTGGGCACGGGAATGCTCAACGTGGCGGTGTCGACGTTCGCCAACGTCGGCAACATCACCCTCGCGGGCGCGTACTTTCTTTTCGTGGTCGCCCCGACGGGTACGACGTTCTCCAAACTGGTGATCTGGCTCGTAGCGACGGCGATCATGGCAGTGCTGGTCTACCTTTCGATTCGAGGGATTCGTCCGTCGGTTCGTCTGCAGTGGGTGTTCGTCTTCATTGAGTACAGCGCCATGATCTCGTTCGTGGTTCTCGCCCTACTTCACGAGGCTTCGCACACCGGTGGTGCGACGCTTCCGTCCCTGTCGGACTTTGCGTTCTCGGGCGCCCACCATGGTGTCGGGGGCATCGCGGGACTGGCGAAGGCGGCGGTCCCGTGCGGGTTCCTCTATCTCGGTTGGGAAGCAACGGCGGTACTCGGTGAAGAGTCCACCAAGCGCAATATCAATCCCGGTCGGGCGATGATGATGGGAACGCTCTTCCTGACCTTCTGGTACACGTTTCTCATCGTGGTCTTCGAGGGCGTGTCGAGCCAGGCGCAGGTGCTCTCACACGGTACCGACGTGCTGGCGTACGCGGGACAACTCCTGGTACCCGGTTTCTGGGGCCGCGCACTCCCGCTGGCGGTGCTCGTCGCCGTCATCGGTACCTGTCAGATCCAGATGACCGAGCCCAGCCGCGTTCTCTACGCGTTGGCGCGCGACAAGCTCATTCCCAAGGTGTTCGGCTTGATCAATCACAAGCACCAGACTCCCTGGGCTGGGCTCCTCATCCTTGCCGCGATCCCGCCTGCTCTTCTCATCCCGTACCTCGTGAACTCGTCGGCGAACCACGCGATTGGCGACATCATCAGTTCCGACGGGATGATCGGGCTGTTCATGTACTTCGTGGTCGCGACCGCGAGCGTGTGGTTCTATCGTGACCACCTTCGACGCAGCGCCTCCAAGTTCTTCCTCTTGGGCATCGTGCCTCTCATCGGAGGGCTCTTCATGGGCGCCATCTTCTTCTACGGTTTGACAACGCAGTCGCACGTCATCGCGTGGGTGTCGGTCATAATCATCGTCGTCGTGTTCGCCCTGGGCTTCCTCGTTCGCGCGTTGCGCCCGTCATCGCCGTACTTCACGGAACTGAAGAAGCGCCGTGCGGAAGGCATCAAGGGATCGAACGAGTAGTACCAGCGTCATTGCGTCACCACGTCGTTCGGGGATTGGGCGTCAAACGTTGCGTCACGTTCGAGGATTGCGACGTCACGCGACGGCGAAGTGGTGTCGGTGTAACAATGTCAGCGCGAGCGCTTTGAGGCGAACGTTCATTCGTTCACGTGTCGCACAGAGGAGAGACAGTGTCACGATTTGAGGGAAAAACGGTGATGGTCACGGGTGCCGCGCACGGCATTGGTCGAGCGAGTGCGCTGCGCTTCGCTTCGGAAGGCGCGAGCGTGGCCATCGTGGACACGCGCGTTGAAGAAGGTCAAGCCGTCGCCGACGAATGTTCCCGTGCGGGTGGCAGGGCGGTGGCGTACGACGTCGACGTCTCGGACGCGGATCAAGTGTCCGACGCCGTTCGACGTCTCGTCGTCGATCTCGGTGGCATCGACGTACTTCACTCTCACGCAGGTCGTCTACGAGCAGGGACGGTCGCCGAGACGGAACTCGAAGAGTGGAACCGAACGTTCGCCGTGAACGTGACGTCGATGTACCTCGTGGTGCGATCGGTGATTCCCGTCATGCAGGCGAAGGGTTCGGGAGCCATCGTCACGACTGGCTCCATCAGCGGGCTCTTCGGTGAACCTGCCCTTTCGGCGTACACCGCGTCAAAGGCAGCGGTCGTCAATCTCACTCGCAGCATGGCCATTGATTACGCGAGTTCAGGGATTCGGGTGAACTGCGTCTGTCCGGGCTGGGTCGACACGGGCTTCAACGATCCACAGTTCGAGCATGACGGACTTTCGGATCTGGACATCGCGACGCTGATCGAGCGCACCGTGCCCATGGGGCGCCAGGGCCTGCCCGAGGAGATGGCCGCCGCCGTGGCGTTCCTCGCCTCCGATGACGCGTCCTACATCACCGGTCAGACGCTGGTGGTGGACGGCGGACTTCTCTGTCACGTGTAGGGACGCTTCGCTGCAGCGACGTACGCTGAGACCACCCGGGTTCTGGGAGTGGTTCGACGGCGATAGCGTTCAAAGTGATGAAAAACCCTGAACTTCACGACGCGCTCGTCGACATTGTCGGACCGGACGCAGCCACGTTCCTTCCCGACCACAACCCTGATGACCTCCACGACGAGTCACTTCATCAAGTCCTCGTCATCCCGTTCGCTGTCGTTCGACCGAAGTCGACGAACGAAGTCGCGCAGATACTGAAGCTCGCGACCCGACTCGGCGTTGCGGTCACCGCCCGCGGCGCGGGTACCGGACTCTCGGGCGGCGCCACGCCCGTGCGCGACGGGATCGTCGTCAGTTTCGAAAGAATGAACCAAGTGGTGCGCTGCGACACCAACGATCACGTGATCGTCGTGCAGCCCGGTCTCACGCTTCGAGAACTCGGAGAGTATCTGGCACCAACGGGACTTCGCTACCCGGTCTACCCGGGCGAACTCTCGGGATCCATTGGGGGCAACGTCAATACCAACGCGGGCGGTATGCGTGCCGTACGCCACGGCGTCACTCGTCAGCACGTCCTCGGCTTGGAACTCGTTCTCGCCGACGGAACCGTCCTTCGAACCGGGGGACCCGTCGTGAAGTCGTCGTCGGGCTACGACCTGACGCAGTTGGTCATTGGCAGCGAAGGGACACTCGCGCTCGTCACTGAAGTGACCCTGAAGCTGTCGCCGTCGTTGCCCCACGCCGCGACGGTCCTTGTGCCGTTCGCGTCGCTCGACGCGATAACTCGAGTCGTTCCCGCCGTCATCGCGTCGGGACTTCAGCCGTCGATGCTGGAG
The DNA here is from genome assembly GCA_035949355.1 of Acidimicrobiales bacterium. Taxonomy (GTDB): domain Bacteria; phylum Actinomycetota; class Acidimicrobiia; order Acidimicrobiales; family RAAP-2; genus RAAP-2. The sequence continues at coordinate 10,595 of DASZIH010000025.1, read as the reverse complement.
TATCTGGACGTCGGAACGATGAACGCGGTCACCTCCGCGGCGTCGCTCGAACTCGGAGTTGAGAAGTCGGTGGCCGCGCAGTCGGCGGCCTACCTCATCGTGATTCTCGAGACGAGAACCGCCGAGCAGCTGGAGAGTGACATCGTCCATCTCGGCACGATGCTCGAAGAGGCGCAGGCCCTCGACGCGTACGTTCTGCCCGAACACGCGGCGGTTCGTCTCATCGAAGCGCGCGAACGGATGTTCTGGGTCACGAAGGACGCCGGGGCCAACGAGATAGTCGACATCGTGGTCCCACGTTCGACGGTGCCCGCGTTTCTGGAAGAGGTGGCGCGCGTCGCGAAGCGCCACGAGGCGTCGATCACGGGTTGCGGTCACGTAGGTGACGGCAATATCCACCTGTCGGTGTACCTGAAGGACGACGACGCGCGCGAGGACCTCATGCGCGAGCTCTTCGTCTTCGGACTTGGTCTCGGGGGTCAGATTTCAGGTGAGCACGGCATCGGTCGAGACAAGCAGGCACATTATTTGGCGCTGACCGATCCGGCCGTGCTCGATCTTCAGCGTCGAATCAAGACGGCCTTCGACCCCCAGGGACTACTGAATCCCTACCGTCTTTTCGACGCGAGTGTTCCAACTTCGTAGGTCATCGATCGCCACGTTCTTCGCGGTAGGGGGCTGATAAGGGCCTTCCGTGCACGGGTTCATTTCCGTAGGTTCGTTCAAGGGAGGTTTGAATCGACGGTGTTAGATTGACCGTGACCCTCTTGTTTTCGGGACGGACATTCTGTGGAAGCTCTGGTTGCAGTCCCTACCGGTGCGTTGATAGTCCTTAGACGAGAATGAAAGTGCCGGTGACGCGCCGCGACGATTCGCCTGTCCGCCTGTTCGCCACCTTCGCCTTCATAATGCTCTGCGCCGTCATCGTCCTCGGACTTGCGCTCGCCGCGAGTTATCGGGCCGAGGCGACGAGGCGGGGCTTAGCCCAAGGAAAAGATGAAGCGATTCTGATGGCCCAGACCGCCGTGCAACCAATCCTTAACGGGCGAGAACTGAGTACGGGATTGAGTCCCGCGGAGACAGTTGAAATGAATGAACTGGTGAAAGATGCCGTAAAAAGGGGCGACGTCCTGCGCCTTCGATTACGCGATCTCCAGGGCGTCGTTATCTACTCCGACGACGGAACGGGCCTAGGATCGTCCCAAAATGGGGACGAAGCACGCCAGGCCGCACGTGGTCACGTCGTCTCAATCATCACGCATCTCAACGCCGACGCTCAATTGGGCCCGCTCGGACCTCCGGCGGTTGAGATTTATCTTGCGCTGTCGGCGGGGACACCGAGTCATCGCGTCGGAGTGCTCGAGGTCTATCTTCCCTACACGCCCATCAGCCGTGACGTAGGAGCGGGGCTTTCGACTCTGTACCGAAATCTGGCGGTGGGTCTCGCCGTTCTCTACCTCCTGCTCTTTGGCATCTCCTTTCGCGTGGGACGGACGCTCCGACAGCAAGTCATAATCAACCAGTACATGGCTGAACACGACGCCTTGACGGATCTCCCGAACCGTGTCCTCTTCCATGAGAGAGCGGAGAGCGAGCTTCGACGGGGTTCAAGAAGAGGACTTTCAACGATGATCGCGATCATCGACCTCGATCGGTTCAAAGAAATCAATGACACCCTCGGTCATCCGAATGGCGATCAACTTCTCATCGCTCTCAGCACTCGACTTGTCAAACAGTTAGGGGGTTCGAACGCGGTGGCGCGACTAGGCGGCGACGAGTTCGGCGTGTTGCTTTCAGACGTAGACGACCCCGAGTTCATGCTTCAGCGAGTTCGCGAAGCGATAGAGCGCGAGATCAATATCGATCACCTACCGCTTTCAGTAGAGGCCAGCATCGGCTTCGTCATCGCGCCCGAACACGGAACGAACGTAGACACTCTTCTGCAACTTGCAGACGTAGCGATGTACACCGCCAAGTCGCGCCACCTCGGAGTCGTCAAGTACCACGAGTCGCAGAGTCATTACAACGCGTCGAATCTCGCCCTCGTGGCGGAGCTGCGCCACGCCATTGACGTGGATGAACTGGTGTTGTACTACCAGCCGAAGGTCCGTATCATCGATGGTCGCGTCAACGCCGTCGAAGCGTTAGTTCGTTGGCAACATCCCAACAGGGGCTTGGTGTACCCGGACGAATTCATTCCACTCGCGGAGCAGACCGACCTCATTGACCGTTTGACTGCGTGGGTCATGAAGAGGGCTCTCAGTGACGTGTCCCACTTTGGTCCAGGCGCTGACGAGTTGACGGTGTCCGTCAACGTGTCCGCTCGTAATCTCGGGAGAGCCGGATTCGCTGCCTCTGTGCTGAATTCATTGGGCGACGCGGGTGTCGCACCGGAGCGACTCTTCGTTGAAGTGACCGAGACCACACTCATGACGGACCCCGACCGTGCAGCCGCGGTGCTGAGTGAACTCGATAGAAATGGCGTGCGTCTTAGCATCGACGACTTTGGCACCGGCCAGACATCGCTCGGATACCTTTCAACGCTGCCGATTCACGAGATCAAGATTGACCGGTCATTCATCACCGACATGATGGAGCGTCCGGCGCATACCGCCATAGTGCATTCAATCGTCGAGCTTGGTCACAACTTGGGATTCTCGGTCGTCGCCGAAGGCGTCGAGACTGAGGCGGTCTTGATCGACTTGAGGACAACAGGTTGTGACGTGGCGCAGGGATATTTCTTCGCGAAGCCCATGCCCGCAGGTCAACTTGGACCGTGGCTCACGCGCTACGAAGCGGAGAAGCCAATTCAAACCTCTCCGTAACTACTTGCAACGGGATTGATTGATGAGGGTGAACTCTTCGAGTGTGGCCCCCCTAAATCGGGCCGACCGGGTTGACACCATGAGCGTTACTCCTCGTGTCTCCAAGTGGAATCGTGACCCTGACGTGTGTGCCGGTGAGCGAATGTGATTCAAGAGTGACGCTGCCACCGTGGGCGGTGACGATACCTCGCACGATGGGCAACCCCAATCCCGCACCTGACCTTGATCGACTCGCGTCCGCCTGCCAGAACCGGTCGAAGGCGTGCCTCGACTCTTCCTCGTTCATGCCAGGTCCTGAGTCGTCCACGTCGAGCATCGCCGTGTCACCGTTGGTAGTCAGTCGGACCTCAATCGCTGAATCTGCGGGCGTGTAGCGCAGCGCGTTATTGACCAGATTGGACACCACCTGGCGGAGTCGGAACGCGTCACCTTGAACGACGACGTTGTTCCCGACGGAGACCGTAACGGTTCGAAGAGGGTCGGTCGTCAGCGCGTCCGCGACCACTTCGTGGACCACACGTTCGAGATCGACCGGTTCGACGTCCATGGGGCGACCCTCGTCGAGTCGGGCCAGCAGCAACAGCTCTTCGACGAGTTTGCCCATTTGATTTCCAGAGAGGCCGATTCGGTGGATGGCTTCGTCACGCTCTTCGCCATTCCTCAGTTCACCTTGGCGCCACAGTTCGGTGATGCCGAGAATCACCGAGACCGGAGTGCGAAGTTCGTGCGACGCGTCGGCGATGAACTGACGTAGGCGCGCCTCCAACGCAAGCTGCTCGTCGAGCATCAAGTTGAACGCCGTAGCAAGCTTGCCAGCCTCAGTCCTGCGTTGCGCCCTCGTCACTCGCCGCGTGCGGTCACCCGCGGCGATCGCGTCGGCTACTTCGGTGACTTCGGCGATCGGACGTAGTCCGAGTCGGGCGATCCAAAAGCCTGTGGCGACCATCACCGCGAGGACGATGAGTCCGGCGAAAAGCATAGAGAGACGAAGAAAGCCCATCGTCGTATCGATCTGCGAAAGTGAGACGGCGACGAGGACTTCGGTCTTCGAATTCGGAAGTTTCAAAAGGACCGCTCGCCACTGCCGGGATCCGGCGACTGATCCGACGGTCGTGATCTTTATGGCGTGACGCGGCGTCGTGGTGGCGCGTGGCGTGAGCGGCGCGGCTCCGTTGGCGTCGGGCGGAGTGGAAACGACACTTCGGTGCCCGTTGGTGATGGCGGCGATGTAGAAAGCACTGAAGCGGTCGGCGGCGAACGTCTTGGAAGACTTGGGGTGCGGAGGAAACGTTGGTGTCGTCGTCGAATCAAGGGTGCGCGCGACGGGCAGCGAGTTCTTCAACTGCTGATCGACCTGTCGGAGCTCGGAACTTCCGACGGAGTTGACCAATAAAACGCCGAGAAGCAGCAGGACCGCGAGAAGGAGCGAAGCCGCCAATGTCAGGCGGAGTCGGAGACTCACGGTGGCGTCACGGTCGCTCGATTCGATAACCGATACTTCGAATCGTTCGGATGATGGTCGGTGGTGAGGTGTCGATCTTCTTACGAAGTTGCGAGACGTACGACTCGACGATCGTCGGCTCACCCTCGAAGTTGTAGTCCCAAACGTGGTCGAGTATCTGCCAGCGAGTCAATACCTTTCCCGCGTTCTTCACCAAGAAGAGCAGTAGTCGGTACTCGGTGGGCGAGAGGTCGATGAGCGCGCCACTTTTTGTCACGGTGTGGGCGTCGTCATCGATGACGATATCGCCACATGACGTCACCTGACGCGCGGGCGCTTTGCCGATACGACGGAGCAACGAGCGAACCCGTGCCGCGAGCTCTTCGACGCTGAAGGGCTTCGTGAGGTAGTCGTCGGCGCCCATGGTGAGCCCACGCACCTTGTCGCCCACCGAATCGGCGGCGGTGAGAAAGATCACCGGAATGTTGACGCCGGCCTCTCGAAGTCGCTGACAGACCTCGAAACCGCTGAGATCAGGGAGCATCACGTCCAGAATTATGAGGTCGGGCGGGTCGTCCTTAAGGGCGAGCCGGAGCGCTTCGTGGCCGTCTTTCGCGCGCGTGACCCTAGACCCTCCGAGTTGCAGCGCCGTCGCGATGACGTACGCGAGGTTGTCGTCGTCTTCGACGGAGAGGATCTCGATGCTCACCGGCCCAGTGTGACAACTCATCATAAGAATTCCCTGAACATTCGTGGCGCTCCATCCTAGGGGTGCGTGTTTCAAGACAGTTGGTCGACCGCGAAGGCGACGGCGTCATAACGCTTCGTCGACGCCGTCACGCGCCACCAGCAAACGTCCAGGAAACTATTAAGTCACCCTCACGGTTCGTCCAGATTCGCTTTCCATACTGTGACCATGACAAATCGGACTGAATCTGACAAACGACGTGCCAAGCACCGTACCGTACCCGCCGCCGTCCTCTCTTTCGCCCTGGCGGGCGTGATACTCGCAGCGTGCGGCGGTGGTGCCGCGACGTCGGCGCCACCAACGACGTCGAAGACGACCACGACGACGACACCGGCGAAATCGTCGTCGTCAGCGTCGAGCACCGCGTTCACGACGTGTCTCAAGCAGCACGGCGTCACCGGCTCTGGTTTCGGTAGTGGCAAGAAGCCGTCGGGTTCGTCGACTGGTGGTCCCCCCGCCGGTGGCTTCGGCGGCGGCGGTAGCTCGAAGTCGCGCGCGGCCTTCCAAGCGTGCGCGAGCCTGCGACCCGCTGGGTCAGGGTTCGGCGGCGGCGCCGGGGGCTCAGGGGCGTCGTCGACGCAACTCGCCGCGTTCCGCAACTGCATGACGCTCCACGGGGTGACGCTGCCCAAGAGGACGGCCGGTAGTGCACCGACCTCGAGCTCTTCGGTGACGTCGAACCCGAAGTACAAGACGGCGTTGGCGGCGTGCTCGTCGCTCCTTCCCTCGACGTCCAAGACCACGACGACCACCACGCCCGGTGGTTGACCCGAGTCGAGGTTCCGCTCGCGCCACTACAACCATTACCCGTTCGGAGACACTGAAATGAAAATGAAGAAACTTGGCGGCCTGTCGCGTAAGCGCGTTGGCTACATCACTCTCGGACTCGCGGTCGCCGTCGTTGCCGCGTTCGCCTTCTCCTCGATCTACAAGACGCCGGCGTCCTCGAGCACCGGCGTCGCGCGCACTGTCACGGTGACGAGAGGCATCGTCCAGTCGAGCGTCTCGGCGTCGGGAAATCTCTCGACCGTCTCGAACGCCAACGAGAACTTCGTCGCCGGCGGCACCCTCACCTCCCTCAACGTCACCGCGGGCCAAAAGGTGACGGCCGGTCAGGTGCTCGCCACCATCGACTCGACGCAACAAAGTGGCGCGCTGCAATCCGCCGAGTCCGCACTCAAAGTGGCGAAGATGAACTTCACCAACGCGCAGTCGACGGCGGTCACGCAGGCGAAGACGCTCGCGACCGCGAAGGCAACGCTCGCCACGGACCAGTCGGGCGGTACGACGGTGCAGAAGGACCAGAACCAGTCGACGCTCGACAACGCCCAGCAGCAACTCACGAACGACCAGACGCAACTGGCGACGGACCAAACGCTCCTCGCCACCGATCAGACGAACTTGGCCACGGCGCAGTCGAACTACGCCAGTGACGCGGCCCTCGGTTGTCCCGCCGCGTCGTCCAGTCAAGGGTCGTCGGGCGCCTCCACCGGACCCGTCACCGCTTCAGCCGGCTCCGTGCCCTCGGTCTCCACCGGTTCGGCCTCGGCAATTTCGACCACCACGGCCGTCTTGAACGCCACTATCAATCCGAACGGCGCCGCCACGACGTACTACTTCAACTACGGCACGACGTCCGCCCTCGGCCTCGGGACAGGGAGCCTCACGCTCCCGTCGAGCACGAACTCGACCCAGGTGTCCGTGGAAGTGACGGGGCTCAGCACCAGCACCACCTACCTCTTCGAAATCGTCGCGTCGAACACCGTCGGCACGTCAGTCGGCAGTGGTGTCACGTTGACCACGGCGGTGACGTCGTGCTCCACCGACACGCAGACGATCTCCACCGACAACACGAAGATCGCGAACGACCAGACCCAGATAACGAAAGACCAGTCGTCGATCACGGTGCAGGGTCTCGCCGTGCAGATCGCGCAGCAGAACGTGAAAGCCTCACCTTCGACGATCACGCAAGACAAGTCGGCGATCACCCAAGACGAGGCCACCATCGCTCAAGGCAAGGTAGGGCTCGTCCAAAATCAGGCGACCATCGCCCAAGACCAAGTCTCCGTCGAGCTGGCGACGAAGACGTTGCAGGAGACGCAACTGGTTGCGCTCATCAGTGGCACCGTTACGTCGGTGAATGGCACGCTCGGCCAGACGGTCAGTGGCGGCGGTTCGACGACGTCCAGTGCCTCGTCTACGTCGACGACAGCTTCGGGTTCCGGATCGAGCAGTACACCGCTCGTCGCCATCCAGGGTCTACGCCAGCTTCAGGTGGTGGCCAGTTTCGCTGAGGCCGACGCCATCAAGATCGCGGTGCACCAGACGGCGACGATCTCCCTCGCCTCGCTACCCAACACAGTGGTGCGCGGCGTCGTGACGGCGGTCGCATCGGTGTCCACGGTTGTGAACAACGTGGTCACGTACCCCGTCACCATCAGTCTGACGAGCCCGCCCACCACGCTCAAGGACGGCATGACCGCGCAAGTCTCGGTGATCGTCCAGACCGTGTCCAACGTTCTCGAACTCCCGAGCGCGGCCATCACGACGACTGGAAGTCTCTCCACCGTGCAGGTGGTCGGTGCCAACGGCGTCAAGAAGACGACGCCCGTGACACTCGGTCTCGTCGGGACCTCCTTCACGCAGATGACGAGCGGCGTCACCCATGGTGAGACCATCGCAGAGCCCACGGCCACCGTCAGCGCTGCGACAACCACCGGAGGCGCCACGACTGGAGGCTTCGGCGGAGGAGGGGGCCGCGGCTTCGGTGGAGGAGCGCCGTGACCTTGACCCGTGGCGGCACGACCGACGTCGCGCACGACGACGTCGCGTCGCGTCAAAAAGTGGCGCCGCCGATCATCGCCTTGTCGAACATCGTCAAGAGCTACATGATGGGTGGCGTCGAGGTTCTCGCGTCGCGAGGTGTCTCTCTCACGGTCGTCAAGGGCGAGTTCGTCGCGGTGATGGGCGCCTCTGGTTCGGGCAAATCGACGTTGATGAACATTATTGGTTGCCTCGATATCCCCACGAGCGGCCACTATTCCCTCGACGGCGTGAACATCCGCAATCTCGACGACCAGGCTCTATCGAGGATCCGCAACACCAAGATCGGATTCGTCTTCCAAGGCTTCAACTTGATTCCCCGGATGTCAGCTCTCCAGAACGTCGAGCTGCCGATGGCGTACGCGGGCGTGAAGCCCAAGGAACGTCGCGAGCGGGCGATCGTCGCGCTTCGCTTAGTTGGCCTCGGGTCGCGACTCGAACACTTCTCCAATGAACTCTCGGGTGGTCAACAGCAGCGCGTCTCCATCGCGCGAGCCATCGGCACCAATCCGGCACTCATCTTGGCTGACGAACCGACCGGCAACCTCGACTCGAGGTCGTCGAACGAGCTGATGGCGCTCTTCACCGATCTTCACGACCACGGCCGCACCATCGTGATGATCACCCACGAAGACGACATCGCCCAGTTCGCCTATCGCGTCGTGGAACTGCGGGACGGCTCGATCATCAAGGACCAACGTCAACGTCCGCGCGTTCCGACAATCGCGCCCAACACTGTTACTTCGTCGCAAGACGGTGACGGATCCGAGGCCTGATGTCCAACATGTTCAGCAACTTGATTATGGCGGTGCGCGGCATCGGCTCGAACTGGCTGCGAACCCTGCTCACCATGCTCGGCGTGCTCATCGGCGTCGCCTCGGTCATCGTGTTGCTCGCCATTGGCACCGGAACCTCGCAGTCGATCGAGAACTCGATCCAGGCCCTCGGCTCGAACACGTTGACGGTTTTCAACAGCGGCGGCAGTGGCACGTCGAGTGGGACTCAGATTCGCAACACCAACCTCAACTCGGCGTCGGTGTCCTTGATCTCGAACGCCAACAACGCGCCCGACGTCCAGTCGGTGTCGCCCGTCATCACGACCAGCGTCACCGCGACGAACGGCTCCTCCACGTACTCCACGTCCGTGATCGGCTCGACCCCGTCGTATCTCGTCGCCTCGAACTACACGGTGTCGGCCGGTCGGTCGATCTCGACGGCCGACGTGACCAGTCACTCCCAGGTCATCGATATCGGCGCGTCCGTCGCGAGCGGCCTCTTTCCCGTCGGGTCCAACCCACTCGGCCAGCAGATCGAACTCGGCTCGTCTCGATTCACCATCGTGGGGCTTCTCGCGTCGAAGGGCTCAACCGGTCTCACCAACGCGGACGCCGTCGTGATCGCTCCGTACACGGCGGTCCAAGATCAGCTCACGGGGGAGTCGCAGTCGTTCTCAGAGCTGCTGATTCAAGGAAAGTCCGCGGCGACGCTCTCGCTCGCGCAGAGCGAAGTGCAGAGCATCCTGGCCGCTCAGAACGACACGACGGTCGCGGCGCTTCCTTTCAACGTCCTCAACCAAGCGAGCCTCATCACGACCGCGACGTCCAGTTCGAAGACGTTCACGGCACTCTTGGGCTGGGTGGCCGCGGTGTCGCTGCTCGTGGGCGCGATCGGCGTGATGAACATCATGCTCGTCACGGTCACCGAGCGCACCCGTGAGATCGGCATTCGCAAGGCCATCGGGGCCCGCAAGTCGGTCGTCTTGACACAGTTCCTCATCGAGTCCACCGTGATCTCCTTCATGGGCGGCGTTTTAGGCGCGATTGCGGGCATCGTCGTCTCGCGATTCACCATCGCGGGTGTCAAACCCGTCCTGGCGTCGTACTCGATTCCTCTCGCCCTCGGCGTCGCGCTCAGCGTCGGCATCGTTGCGGGCTTCTACCCGGCGTACCGGGCGGCGTCACTGCGTCCGATCGACGCTCTTCGCTACGAGTAAGTAAGAAAGGCAGTTCGACATGACAAGAGGATCGACGGACACCCCCGAGGGTGTTCACTCGGCCGACGAACTCGACGGCGTGGCACCCGTGGGAACGCCACTCGACGTGACGGATCCGAGTTTGATCAACAACAGCAACGAGGCCTTTGACGTCTTGTTCGGTGGCGAGAGCGAAGAGTGGCCCGAACAGGGATCGTCGAAAGGATTTCGCGCCTCGTGGACCGTCACGGTGCTCGTCGCGTTGCTGCTGATCGTCAGTGGCCTTTCGTTGGGCGCGTACCTGCAGCGTGGCCACGCGACGACGTCGACGACGGCGGCGGCTGGCGGACGATTCGGGGCCGGCTTCGCTGGCGCGGCCGGTGGCGCGGGCGCGGCGGGCGCGTCGACGGCGTCGTCGGGCGTGACCTCGGGCACCGTGACCGACATCATCGGCAACACCCTGTACGTCACGAACGCGAGCGGCGCACTCGTCGCGGTGAAGGTGACGTCGGCGACGACGATCGATCGCAACGCTTCCTCGTCGCTCTCCTCGTTGAAGCCCGGGGACACCGTGACGGTCCAAGGTCCTACGCAGAAGAACGGCTCGGTCCAGGCCGCTTCGGTCTCGGCGACGGCCAAGGGCGTCACGTCTGCGGGCGGCTTTGGGGGTTTCGGTGGTGGTGGCGGCTTTGGTGGAGGATCCGGGGGCGCGTCGAGTTCCAGCACGGGGTCGAGTGCGAGCGCCGGCGGCTGACCTCGTACGGCGAAGCGCAGGTGACGTCCCGA
>DASZIH010000024.1:0-23243 GCA_035949355.1 Acidimicrobiales bacterium | reverse complement strand
CGCTGAATCTCAGCAAGAAATTCACCTTCATCGTGCCCAACGTCTGCAACGACATGCACAGCTGCTCGGTCGCCACGGGTGACAAGTGGTTGAGTCAGTACGTGCCGATGATTCTCGCGAGTCCTGAGTACCAGTCGGGTTCCCTGGCCCTCTTCATCACCTTTGACGAGAACGACCTGGCGTCGTCGAACCAGATTCCGACGATCGTCATCGCACCGTCGGTTCCTCGGGGTCTGCGCGTGGCCAAGCACTTCACCCACTACTCACTACTCGGGACCACGGAGTCGCTGCTCAAACTTCCGCTCCTCAGTGGCGCTCGCGGCGCGACGTTGATGGTGAAACCGTTCCATTTGTCGAAGTCCAAATAGTCGCGGCCGATCAACGTCTATCGACGGCACGTGTTGACGTATCGGTCGTCAGTACCACGACGTAAGTGATGACCGAGCAGTTGGCGAACGTAGTGAGTCGTCAGCAGCGCCTCCCACCCTCCCGTAAAATCGGATGATGTCCAGCAAAGATCTGCCAGGTAGACCTCCACGGCCAGGCGAGCGAATTCCCAACCAGGATGCCCTGGTCGCGCTCGGCAAAGTGATTAAGGCGGGAACGACGCGCCCGTCGGCGACCGGACGCCTCGCTGACGGAGAAGCGGGCGTGGAGGGCAACGCGCGTCTTACGTCGTCGGTGGCGGCGGTGATCTTCGTCGTACTCGCTATTGAAGGCGTGACGATCCTTCGCATCGGACGTCTGCTTGACGCGCACGTCTTCATCGGACTCTTGCTGATCCCTTTGGTGCTCGTCAAGATCTCGTCGACCACGTGGCGCTTCGCTAAGTACTACCGCGGTGACCACGCGTATCGACGAAAGGGCCCCCCAGCGCTCCTCCTTCGACTCCTCGGACCCCTCTTGATCGCGCTCACCCTCATCGTCCTCGCGTCGGGCGTCGCGCTCATAGAGGGTCCTGCGTCGTTTCGCCAGACACTCATGCTCATCCACAAAGCGAGTTTCATCCTGTGGATCGCGGTCATGGCCGTGCACGTGCTCGGACATCTTGGCGAGACGCTGCGCCTGGCACCGCGCGACTGGCTCGTACGCACACGTCGCCAGGTCTCGGGTGCTACGCGGCGCCAATGGCTTCTCGTCTGGAGTCTGGCCCTGGGTCTCGTCGCCGCGTTGGCGATGACGCCGCAGGTGTACGGATGGCATCGAGGGTAGTTCGGTACTTTCAACGAGGTTGAGGTGCGAGCACTCTCATCACCGAGTTTCCCCGCCGAGTTTGGCTCACGAGTGCGTCAGAGGGTGTCTTAGTCCCGGATCTGCTCGTCGAGATGAGCGCTGAATCGAAGGACGAGTAAGCCGAGCAAGAGAAAGACCACGACGCCCACACCGACGCCGAGCGAGATGAGCGTGTCGTTGAAATTCACCTGAGTGAGCGGGCCGCTCAGGGTCAAATGGGCCGACGCGCTGAGGATGTCCCGGACGCCGGCGAGGATGCCAATCACGAGGAACGGACGTACCGGAAACACGGAAGCCCGAAGATGTCCGAAGACCGTGTGGGCGATGTCGAGCAGGATGATGACGACCAAGATGCCGTCGATGGCGGCCACGACGGACTGGGGAAAGGATCCCCAGTGGCTGAGAAAATCTACGACGGTGCGAACGAGGACGATGGCCGCCACGATCAAGAGACTGGCGACGATCGCGTACTCAATCCCGACGATGAGTGAGCGAATCACCGCGTCGGCCCCCGTTTCATCCCGACGCTCGTGGTCCGAGGGCTTCTCCATATCTGCGCACCATAGCGCGAAGCCTGCCCGACGTCGTGCGTCGCTCGAATCACGATGGATGAAATGGGAAGCGGCTACGTGAGGTTACGCAGTTCTCTCGAAGCGCCGCCAGCGTCGCGTCAAGTGCCGCGAAGGTGCGGCAATACCGGAATCTTCAAGTGGACGAGGGTGATTCCTAGATCCGTCTCGGCGGCGTGCACGTCGCTAAGCGCGCGCTGGCGCGTTTGCGCGAGCTTCGCCTCTTGTTTCGTGAGATCGGCGATCTTCAACGAGGCGCCGGAATTCTTGAACAGGTACTGGATGTCTTCGATCGCCGCCAGTGCGCTGTTCGTCATCCACTGCTGCGCGACGCGCAGCACCTTGTCGACGTCTTTGCCCGCCGCTGTCTCACGAGGCTGGATGTTGTTCGTCAAGTCGTAGATCGGCTGACTCGCGAACGAGCAGGCGGTCTGGTCGCCGATGAGAAGCGGGGGAATCTGTGACAACTCAGACGACTTCAACGTGCCGGCGACGAGCCGGTTGTAGAAGTTGAACGATTCACTGACGGCGAAGGCGCACGGTTGGATGTCGCCGTTGATCTGCTTGAGTGTGGCGTTCTGCGAGGCCGCGTCCTCTTTCTTGGTGATGTGCTGTGGCAAGTCGGAGAGCACGGAGAGCGCTAAGACGACGACGACGGCAACCGTGATGAGGAACCAAGGTCGCTTGTACAAGACGGCTTTGGCAAGGCCGAGCGACGACGTCGCCATCGAGGCCGGGTCGAAGGGAACCTCTTCGAAGTCGGAGAATTCGTTTGTCACTTGACAAGACTACTGGCGGTCGCTGCTACACCTTGAGCGAAACGGTGCATGACGGACGCGCTCAGCGAATAGACGCCGGACTTGCTTTCGGACGCGAAAGGATTCGCGTACGCGATGAGATCCCCGTTTGGACCGACGAAGTAAAGCGCGTTGTTGTGCGAGACCTGGCCCTGCTTCGCGCCCACGACGATCCGGATGCCGTAGGCACGCCACACGGCGTCGAGATTGGCGACGCTCCCCGTGAGGAACACCACCGACGGCGTCGACGAGAGTCCCGGCACGCTGAGGGCTTGGGTCGTCGGCGTAATCGAGCGTTGTTGGGGATCGGTGTTGACGATGGCGAACTCGACGCTCTTGTTACCCGCACTGAGTTCGTGCGCCGCCTCGCGCAGTTCGGTGCCGAGCACCGGACAGATGTCGTTGCAGATCGAGTCATAGAAGGCGAGAACGACGACCTTGCCTCGTTGACTGGAAAGGGTCCACTTCTTGTCGTTTTGCGTCGTCAACGTGAACGAGTGCGCCTTCGCTGAGGCGATGAACTTGACCCCGATGTAGGCCTCCAAGGCGTTGAGCGACGTCCCGGGAACGAGCGTCGTCGGGGTCACCGTCAACGAAGGAGACGTCGTCGTGGTGGCTTTGGGTGCCTTGCCGTAACTCTGGAAGAAGTGCCCGGCGATCTGCCCGCCGACACCGAGGAACACGATGGCGACGACCGCCCACAGTACGAATTTCTTGGGTATCGGCGCGCGGGGCGCGCGGACGTTGCCGCGGTGATCACGTGGCGCGTTGGCGGCCGCGAAAATGGCGGATCGCTGCTCGTCGCTCAGTTGGTCGGGTTCGTGGGGCGACCCAGTACCACCACTCGTCATGTCCCGCCCGTCCCTCAACGTTCCGTTCAACTCTACCGGACGGACATCAGAGGAACGATGGTCGGAAACCTAAGAATTCGTCGACGCGCGTCGCTGTGTCGCGAGCGACGTCACGTCCAGTTGCGACGCCGTCGCCGTCGCAGTTTTGCGAAGGTGCGGAGTATCGTAACAACGTGAACGGCATCGAACGCTCCGGTGACGACGGTCCGGCGAAGGATGGACCCACTCGGGTGACCGGCGCGGCCGCTCTCAAGACACACCTCACACTGCTGCTCGGTCTCGCGCTGTGCGCCTTGGCGTTCTGGTTCGAGCTGGGCAGGGCGTTGGGGGGCAACGCCCTCAGTTGGGCCTACGTGTTCGAATGGCCGCTACTGGCGGCGTTCGCGGTGTACATGTGGTGGAAACTGTTGCACCCCGGCTTCACGTTTCGACGCCATCGCGAGAAGCCGACGATCGCGCCCGAGTACGAAGGAATGCTCGTCGCGTGGCAGGCGGAGCAACGACGACTCGAAGAGGCTCGTCAGCTTGAGGAGTCGGAGTCACTAAGAACGAACGAGAGCACGAGCGAGTCGATCGGAAACGAGGAGTAGTGTCGTCGACTTCGAAACTGGGCGCGCGGACAGCCTGTCACCCTTTGGTACTTTGTCCCCAACCCTGGTTGCGTGAGGAGAGGACGGTGACGACGTGACGTACATTACCCAGCACTGGTCCTTCGACCCCTTCGTCATCATCGTGGTGATAACCGTCGCCGCCAACGAACTCGGACTCCAGCGACTTCGCCAACACTCGATCGCGCAGCGATCCAAGAGAAGGCGAAGGAACGCGCTGATCTTCTACGCGGGACTCGCGTCACTGCTGATCGCGATCTGTTCGCCGGTTGACTACTGGTCCTCGAGCTACTTCTTCGTGCACATGATCGAGCACGTGATCATCGTGTTCCTCGCTCCCGTGCTCGTGGTGGCGGGCGCCCCGTGGATCCCATTGATGTTCGCTCTGCCGGTGAAGGCGCGGCGAAAAGTCGGTCGATTCCTGTACCTCGACAAGCGCGCGAGAGGGCTGCGAGCCATCGGTCGATTCATCCGATCACCCTGGGTGGCCATCATCTCGTTCAACGTCGCGATGTTGGTCTGGCACGTTCCTGCGCTCTTCGACCTGTCCGAACGGAACCAACTGGTGCACGTATGGGCCATGCACACCAGTTTCTTCGTCACCGGCGTGCTCTTCTGGCTCCAGATCGTCGAGTCGTACCCGATGAAGCCGCTGCGAGGACCACTGTGGCAAGGGGGATCGATCCTCATCACGAACGTGATCATGACGGTGCTCGCGATGTCGATGAGCATGCTGACGACCAGCAGTTGGTACTCGGCCTACGCCCACGTGCCGGGCGTCACCTTGTCACCCTTTGCGGATCAACAGATTGGGGCGGCGATCCTCTGGGTCTGTGGTGACTTCTGGGCCTACCCGGCCTTGATCTTCGTCATTCGCCGCGCCATCGCACAGGAGGGCTCGTTCTCGAACGTCATCGAACGACTCACCGGCCGCGCCGGTATGGCGGCGCCAGAGTCGTTTCGCCGCCAGCACGTACCGGCGACGACGTCCACCGACGTCCCCACCGAGAACTGAGGGCCCGCGGGTTCGGACGCCTTTGCTAAAGTGGTCCCGAGTATGTCGTGAAGCGGATCCTGTGAGGTCCGTACGACAGGAGCCCCATGAGTAACGAAAACGAACGTCAGGCGCGAGACCGCGGCCTGACGTTTTCTGCAAAGAGCCAGCTCCTCTCGTCCGACGACGTCGCGCGCGCGCTCGTGCGAATGGCCCACGAGATCATCGAACGCAATCATGACGTCACGACACTTTCGCTCATTGGCCTGCAGACGGGTGGCGAACCCTTCCTCTCTCGCGTGGCGGCGATCCTTGAAGAGGTGACCGGGGTCCGTCCCCTCGTCGGTCTGCTCGACGTGTCCTTCTACCGTGACGATCTCTCGTTGAATCCGGTCCCGCGCGTCTCCAACACGGTCATCGATCACGACCTCACGAATCGCACCGTGGTCTTGGTGGACGACGTGCTCTTCACGGGTCGCACGATCCGCGCCGCCCTCAACGCGCTCACGGATTGGGGTCGACCGCGCTCCGTGCAACTCGCGGTGATGGTCGACCGGGGCCATCGCGAGCTGCCCATTCGCGCGGACTTCGTCGGGAAGAACCTGCCCACCTCGTTGGACGAGGCCATCGTCGCCACGTTGGACGGCGTCTGGATCGGAACCGAGGAGGCGTCGTGATCACGTCGCTGCGCGGCGAGAACCTCCTGTCCCTCCACGACGTCTCTCGTGACGCCATTATCGAAGTACTCGACGTCGCCGAATCGTTCGTCGAGGTGAATCAACGATCGATCAAGAAGGTGCCGGCGCTGAAGGGCCGGGTCGTGGCGTCACTCTTCTTTGAGGAGTCCACTCGCACACGCCTCAGCTTCGAGACGGCGGCCAAACGCCTGAGCGCGGATGTGTTGTCGCTCGCCATCGCCTCCAGCAGCGTGAAGAAGGGCGAATCGCTACGTGACACCATCGCCACCATCGACGCGCTCGGCATCGACGCGGTCGTCATGCGCCACCAGTCCAGCGGGGCTGCGCTCCAGGTCAGTCGCTACGTCCCGCACGTGCGCGTCATCAACGGAGGTGACGGCCAGCACCAACATCCAACCCAAGGACTTCTCGACGCCTTCACGATTCGCCAGATCCTCGCCGAACGCGAGGGTACGACAGGGCGAGCGACGGGGTCGAGGCTGTTCGAAGGCCTGAAGGTCCTGATCGTGGGGGATCTTCGCCACAGCCGCGTCGCGAGAAGTGACGTGGCGGCCTACGTGACCCTCGGGGCCGAGGTTCGCGTCGCGGCACCCGGGACGCTCCTGCCCCACGATCTGGCGAGCTGGCCGGTCACGTGGGCGAGTGACTTTGACGAGGCGCTCGGCTGGGCCGACGTCGTCGGGCTGTTACGTCTACAAAAGGAGCGGGGATCTGGTTCACTCGTGCCGACGTTGCGCGAGTTCACGTCCACCTACGGGCTCACCATCGAGCGAGCGAAGCGGCTGCGTCCCGAGACGATCATCATGCATCCCGGACCAATGAACCGTGGCGTCGAAATCGATTCGCGCGTCGCCGACCTCGGCGCGACGGTGATCGACCGACAGGTCACCAACGGCGTGCCGGTTCGTATGGCCGTGCTCTTCTTGAGCGTGGCGGGAACGAGGGGAGAAGGACCGTGAGCGGGTTCGTACTACGTCAGGGGCTCGTCGTGGGCGAGCACTCGAGCGAGGTGCTCGACGTCTTCATCGACGAGGGTCGCCTTCGTGAGGTGGCTCCTCACGTCGACGTGCCCCTTGGGACCAAGGAGATCGACGCCGAAGGCTGCTGGGTCGGCCCCGGATTTGTCGACTTGCACGCGCATCTTCGCGAACCCGGTCGTGAGGAGGCGGAGACGATCGAGTCCGGCGCTCGAGCGGGCGCCGTCGGTGGGTACAGCGCCCTCGTCGCGATGCCCAACACCGAACCGGCCCTCGACAACGCCGCGCTGGTGTCGTACGTCCTCGATCGAGGCGCGAAGACGGTGCTCGACGTCGCGGTGGCCGGCGCGATCACGCAAGGCCGACGCGGCGAACTCTTGGCACCGATGGCCGAGATGGCGGCCCTCGGCGTTCGAATCTTCACCGACGACGGTATCGGCGTGCAAGACCCCTCTCTCATGCGCCGTGCGCTCGACTACGCGAAGCCCCTCGGGGTTCGACTGGCCCAGCACTGCGAGGATGAACGACTGGCCGCGGGCGGTTCGATGAACGAAGGGTCGCTCAGCAGTCGCTTGGGCCTCACCGGCCGACCCGCGCTGGCCGAGGAACTCATGGTCCTGCGCGATATCGAGCTCGTGCGACTCACGGGCTGTCCCGTGCACTTCTTGCACCTCTCCACGGCTCGCTCCGTGGCCCTGGTCGTGGCGGCACGCGGCGAAGGACTCCCGGTCACGTGCGAAGTGGCGCCACACCACTTCACGCTCGACGAAAGTTCTCTCGAATCCTTCGATCCCCTCTTCAAGGTTCATCCGCCGCTGCGCGGCGCGAGCGACGTGGCGGCGCTGCGCGCCGCGCTCGCCAGCGGGGCGATCGACGCCGTCGCGACCGATCACGCGCCGCACGCGCCCGAGCTCAAGGAGCTTCCCTTTGACGAGGCGCCGCCGGGAATGTTGGGGCTCGAGCACGCGGCGTCGTTGACCTACGAGGCGCTGGGCTCGGACGCGTCCGATCCGGGGAGGTTCTTCGATCTCTTGAGCCGAGGCCCCGCGCGCGTCGCCCAGCTACGCGCGAGTGACCTTCGCCCCCGTCACGGCGCGCACGGTGGTTCGATGCGCGCGGGCGAGGACGCGAACGTCGTGGTCTTCGATCCTCGACAACGTTGGACCGCGCGACGCGACGAGCTCGAGAGTCGAGCCCAGAACACCCCCTACGACGGTCGGCCGATGGTCGGGCGCGTGAGCGCCCTCGTGGCGAAGGGCCAACTGGTCGTCATCCACGGGTCGTTGGCGTGACTCGACCTCCCGCGCAACTGGTCCTCAAGGACGGCACAGTCTTCGAGGGCTACGCCGCGGGACACCTCCCCGACGCGGGCTTCACGTCGGGCGAGTTCGTCTTCAACACCGCGCTCAGTGGGTACCAAGAGGTCATCACCGATCCGAGCTACGCCGGCCAGATCATCTCTTTCACGTATCCCCACATTGGCAACTACGGCGTCACCCCGCTCGACGACGAAGCCGCTCGGCCCTTTTGCGCGGGGGTCGTCGCGCGTGAACTGAGTGACGCGCCCTCGAACTGGCGATCCGTCTCCTCACTCGACGCGTTCTTGCGTGAACACCACGTCGCCGCGATCGTCGGCATCGACACGAGACGACTGACCCGTCACCTTCGCGCGCACGGGGCACTGCCCGGAGCGTTCGGCCACGGCGACACGGACCTCATAGTTCGTGAGGCGCAACGCGCGACGGGCACCGACGGCGTCGACTTCGTCTCGAGCGTGACGACGAAGGAGTCCTACCAGCGTGGTGAGGGCGACTTGCACGTGGTGGCCTTCGACTACGGGATCAAGGAAACGATGGTCCGAGAGCTGGCGCGACGCTTTCGTGTCACCGTGGTTCCGGCCTCGACGACGGCGGCCAGCGTGCAAGAACTGCGCCCCGACGGCGTGTTCCTCTCGAACGGACCCGGGGACCCCGCCGCCCTCGGCGCCGAGGTCGCCGTGCTCGGCGAACTCATCGGTTCCGTGCCGATCTTTGGGATCTGTCTCGGTCACCAACTCCTTGCCAACGCGCTCGGTGGTTCCACGTTCAAGCTGCCCTTTGGCCACCACGGCAGCAACCACCCAGTGCAAGACCTCGTCACGGGCAAGATCGAGATCACCGCGCAGAACCACAACTACGCCGTGGATCCCGACTCGCTGACGCGGGCGCTCGTGAGTCACGTCAACTTGAACGACGGCGTGATCGAAGGCATCAACGCGGCCAGCGAACGGTGTTTCTCGGTGCAGTACCACCCCGAGGCCGGTCCCGGTCCCCACGACGCGCGCTACCTCTTCGAACGCTTCGACACACTCCTTCGAACCAACACCGTGGACGTCCGCTGATGCCCCGTCGTAACGACCTCAGGTCGATCATGGTCATCGGCTCTGGCCCGATCGTGATCGGCCAAGCGTGTGAGTTCGACTACTCCGGCACCCAGGCCTGTCAGGTGCTGCGCGACGAGGGTTATCGCGTCGTGCTCGTGAACTCCAACCCGGCGACCATCATGACCGACCCCGCGACGGCCGACGCGACGTACGTCGAGCCCCTCGACGCGGACGTCCTCGTCGACATCATCGAGCGAGAGCGACCTGACGCGCTGCTGCCGACCCTTGGGGGCCAGACGGCCCTCAACCTGACGATGGAGCTCGTGCGTCGTGGCGAACTCGATCGCCTCGGTGTCGAAGTGATCGGCGCGCGCCCGGACGCCATCTCAACCGCCGAGGACCGTGAGCTCTTCAAAAAGGCGATGGCCGAGATCGGTCTCGCGGTCCCCGAGTCGGGATTCGCGCACTCCGTCGAGGACGCGCTCAACATCGCCACGACGATCGGCTTTCCGATCATCATCCGTCCCAGTTTCATCCTCGGCGGCGCCGGTACGGGAATCGCCTCGGGTCGCGAGGAGCTCTTACAGCTCGCCGCGGAGGGGATCGCCGCGTCGCCGATCGGTGAGATCCTCGTCGAGAAGTCGATCGCCGGCTGGAAGGAGTACGAACTCGAAGTCATGCGCGACAACGCTGACAACTGCGTCGTGATCTGCAGCATCGAGAACTTCGACCCTATGGGCGTGCACACGGGCGACTCGATCACGGTGGCCCCTCAGCAGACGCTGTCCGACGTCGAGTACCAAGAGATGCGCGACGACGCCTTTCGCGTCCTTCGCCGCGTCGGGGTGGAGACGGGCGGATCGAACGTGCAGTTCGCGGTCAACCCCGTGACGGGCGAGCGACTGGTGATCGAGATGAACCCACGCGTCTCACGATCGAGCGCACTGGCGTCCAAGGCCACGGGATTTCCCATCGCCAAGATCGCCGCGCGACTCGCGGTGGGCTACACGTTGAACGAGATCCAAAACGACATCACGAAGGTGACGCCGGCGAGCTTCGAGCCGGTCATCGACTACGTCGTCACGAAGATCCCGCGATGGGCCTTCGAGAAGCTACCCGGCTCGTCCCCACGACTCGGCACGCGAATGCAGTCCGTCGGCGAAGTCATGGCCATCGGGCGCAATTTCGCGGAGTCGTTGCAAAAAGCCGTCCGGTCCCTCGAACAGGGTCGTGTCGGCTTCGCGCTCGGCGACGACTCCGAGTTCTCCGTGCTCGAAGAGGGAGCTCTTTGGGAGCGCTGCGAAGTGGCGACGCCGGAGCGGCTCTTCGCTCTGCACGAGGTGCTCCTTCGTGGCGCCTCCGTCGACGAGGTGGCCACGCGCACCGGCATCGATCGGTGGTTCGTCCACGAACTTGCTGGCATCGTCGAACGTGAACGTGAACTGACGGCGGGCGTCGCACTTGATGAGTTCGACCAGCGAACGTGGCGTCGCTACAAGCAGTGGGGATTCTCGGACGTTCAGATCGCCCAGTTCACCGGCGCGACGCCGGAAGACGTGGCGAGGTCGCGACGGGCGAAGGGCGTCGTCACGACGTTCAAGACCGTCGACACGTGCGCCGCCGAGTTCGAGGCGTCGACGCCGTACCACTACAGCACCTACGAGGACACGACGGAAGTGGAACCGTCCTCGCGCGACCGCGTCATCATTCTCGGCTCCGGTCCGAACCGGATCGGCCAGGGTATCGAGTTCGACTACTGCTGCGTGCACGCGTCGATGGCGCTGCGCGCGATGGGTTACGAGACGGTGATGATCAACTGCAACCCCGAGACGGTCTCGACGGACTACTCGACCTCCGACCGGCTCTACTTCGAGCCACTGACGCCCGAGGACGTGGCCGAGGTCATCGCCGCCGAACAGGCCGCCTGCGTCGAGGGCGCCTCGCTCGTGGGGGTGATCGTCGCGCTCGGCGGCCAGACACCGCTCAAGCTCTCGCACTCGCTCGATCCGTCACTCGTGCTCGGCACGCCCGTCAGCTCCATCGACGCCGCGGAGGACCGCGAGCGCTGGTCGCAGATCTGTCATTCGCTCGGACTACGCCAACCGCCCGGCGACGTCGCGCTCACGCTCAAAGAGGCCCGCGCCATCGCGAAGCGTGTGGGTTACCCGGTGCTCGTGCGTCCGAGCTACGTGCTCGGCGGGCGCGCCATGGAGATCGTTTACGACGACGCGTCGCTCGAGCGCGTGATGAACGACCTCACGAGCGTGCACGGTTCGCTCGCGAGAGAGGGCGGCGTTTCGCAGAGTCGGCCGATCCTGTTGGACAGTTTCCTGGAAGACGCCATCGAAGTGGACGTCGACGCCGTGCGTGACAACACGGGAGACGTCTTCGTCGCGGGCGTCATGGAACACGTCGAAGAGGCGGGCGTGCACTCGGGCGACTCGGCCTGCGCCCTGCCGCCCCAGTCGCTCAGCCAACCCGTCCTCGCGACGTTGCACGAGTACACGCAAAAGATCGCTCACGCGCTCGGCGTCGTGGGCCTCATCAACGTTCAGTACGCCGTCAAGAACGAAGAGGTCTTCGTCCTCGAGGCGAACCCTCGCGCGAGTCGCACCGTTCCCTTCGTCGCGAAGGCCACGGGTGTGCCACTGGCCCAGGTCGCGGTACGCGTGATGATGGGCCATTCACTCGCGTCACTGCGCGACGAGGGCGTCGTACCTTCGACGACGCCCGTGCCGGACTACGTCAGCGTCAAAGAGGCCGTGCTGCCCTTTAGCCGGTTCCCCGGCGTCGACACCGTGCTCGGTCCCGAAATGCGCTCAACCGGCGAGGTCATGGGCATTGGCGAGAGCTTCGGCATCGCCTTCGCCAAATCCCAGATGGCGGCGGGAACCCGGCTGCCCGAAACCGGGCAAGTCTTCCTTTCCCTGGCCGATCGCGACAAGGTCGCCGGACTCGATCTCGCACGCCAATTGGTCTCACTGGGCTTTCGTCTGGCCGCTACCGTCGGCACGGCCGGCTACCTTCGCGCCCACGAGGTCGTCGTCGACACGTTGGTGGGCAAGGTTGGCCTCGGCGACCTCGCCGTCGACGCCGTCAAGATGATCGCCTCGGGCGAGGTACAGATGGTCGTGAACACGCCGTCGGGCTCGAGTGCCCGCTCCGACGGCGCGGCGATCCGAGGCGCCTGTGTCAGCCACGGCGTGGCGTGCGTGACGACACTGTCGGCCGGCTTCGCGGCGGCGAAGGGAATCGCCGACACGCGCGCCAAGGGTTGGCGTGTCCGCACGCTCCAGGAGTTGCACGGGTGACGACGCTCGCCACGTCCGTGGGTGACGTCGCCCTTCGATCGGCCGTCATGACGGCCTCGGGCACGGCGGGTCACGGCGACGAACTCGCGGGCTACGGCGAGTTGAGCGAGCTCGGCGCCGTCGTCACGAAGTCGCTCGCCGCGTTCGCGTGGGACGGCAATCCGGCTCCGCGCGTCGTGGCCTCGGGTGAACACCTGGTCAACGCCGTGGGTCTCTCCGGTCCGGGGGTGGCTGCGTGGCGCGCGAGTGAGCTACCGTCACTGCTCGCGCGACACGCCAGGGTGGTCGGGTCGATCTGGGGCAGGACCGTCAACGAGTTCGCCGTCGCCGCCGAGGCGATGAGCGGCGCACAGGTCATAGCCCTCGAAGTGAACGCGAGCTGTCCGAACTTGGAGGGTCGTCGCGAGATATTCGCGCACTCGGCGTCGGCGACGAGTGAGATCGTCGAGGCGTCGCTCGTCGCCGGTCTTCCCCTCTGGGTCAAGCTCAGTCCCAACACGCCGGCGTTGCTCGAGGTCGCCGACGCGGCACTACGTGCCGGCGCCAGTGCCCTCGTGTTGGTGAACACGGTCTTGGGACTCGTCATCGACGTCGAGTCACGACGACCGTCCCTCGGCAACGGGGGAGGGGGCGTGAGTGGACCGGGCATCTTGCCGGTGGCGCTGCGTGCGGTGTACGAGTGCCGCGACGCGTTCGCGACCGCACCGATCGTGGGCGTCGGCGGCGTGAGTTGCGGTGAGGACGCCGTCGCGATGTTGATGGCGGGCGCCAACGCGCTTCAAGTTGGCACCGCGACCTTCGCGCGACCGCGCGCGCCGTGGATCGTGCAGCAAGAACTCTCGACGTGGATGACGCACCATGACGTCACCGCGATCGACCAACTGATCGGAGTGGCCCATGGCTGAGACCTTTGGGGTACGGCTGCAGGAACGCCTACGAGAGCTCGGGCCGCTGTGCGTGGGCGTCGACCCGAGTTCGGAGGTGCTCACGCGCTGGGGGAGACCCGACAGCGTCGAAGGTCTCGAATTCTGTGCCTTGGCGGTGCTGGAGGCGGTCACGGGCGTGGCAGCCGTGATCAAGCCCCAGGTCGCCTTCTTCGAGCGATTCGGTTCGGCCGGGTTCCGTGTCTTGGAGCGTCTCATCCAAGAAGCGCACGACGCGGAGTTGTTGGTCGTCGCTGACGCGAAACGCGGAGACGTGGACTCGACCAACGAAGGGTACGCCCAGGCGTGGCTACGTGACGGCTCGCCTCTCGCCGTCGACGCGGTGACGGTACACCCGTACCTCGGTGTCGCCGCCCTGCGACCACTCTTTGACGCCGCGGCCGCGTCAGGTCGCGGCGTGTTCGTCGTGGCGGCGACGTCGAACCCCGAAGGTCGGTCCCTCCAGGAGGCGAGAACGTTCGAACAAGAACGCGTGCAGGAGATGGTGTTGCGCGCAATCGCGGAACTGAACCATCGCGACGACGGGCTCGGTTCGTTCGGCGTGGTGCTGGGCGCGACGCGCGACGCGCCCGCTTTCGACCTCGCGACGTTGGGCGGGCCGTACCTGGTGCCGGGCATCGGCGCGCAGGGCGCGGGCGTGAAGGACGTGGCGCGGCTCTTCGAACGCTGCGAACAAGGAACCGTCCTCGTGAACGTGGCGCGTGCCGTATTGTTCGCCGGTCCCGAACGGCGTGGCCTCCTCGACGCTGCTCGGCGGTGGCGCGACGACCTCCTCGACGCCCTCTAGCCGACGCCACGTCGGCGGAGTAGTCTGACCTCGTGACACCGACACCACCAACACTGTCGCAGGAACAGCGTGTCGAAGCGTCGCGCTTGGCCGTCGCGAATCGACGTCGCCGCGCGGAAGTGAAGCGACTCGTGAAGTCCGGTGAACTGTCGCTCGATGAGCTCTTCGCACTCGCCGCGCACGAAGAGTGCGTGGCGCAGATGCGCGCCTACGACTTGATCAGTGCGCTGCCGGCGATTGGCGAGGTGAAGGCGGAGCGCATCATGAAGAGCGCGTCCATCGCGAAGACTCGACGCATTCGCGGGCTCGGCCCCAAGCAACGCGCCGAACTGTTTCGAGCCCTTGTCCGCTGAGCCACTGGTCGTCGTTCTCATTGGTCCGGGTGGCGTCGGCAAGGGAACCTTGGCGAAGCGCCTCGTTGAGTTGGATGACCGGCTCTGGCTGAGCCGGAGTTGGACGACACGCGAACAGCGACCGAGCGAGCGTGGCGACGAGTACTACTTCGTCGATCGAGCGACCTTCGAGCGGGCCGCCGCCGCGGGCACCTTCCTCGAATGGGCCGAGTTCCACGGCAACCTCTACGGGACGCCCCTCCTGAAGCCGAGCGACGACGCCGACGTCATCTTGGAGATCGAGGTCCAAGGCGCTGAGCAGGTCCTTCACCACCATCACGACGCGGTCGTCTTCTTGATCCTCCCACCCTCGATGGAGCGCCTCGAAGAGCGTCTGCGGGTGCGCGGTGACGACGACGATCACGTCGCCGACCGGCTACTAAGCGCGCCCGACGAGCTCGAAAAGGGTCAATCATTGGCGTCGTACGTGGTCATGAACGATGACGTCGAGCGAGCAAGCCGGGAAATCCTCTCTATACTGGAAGAACTCCGCCGGCAACGGCGTGATCTCCCTACAAAGGACTAATCACCATGGCCGAACGCCCCACGCTCGTCGATCCACCCATCGAGAACCTCTTGGGCAAGGTCGGCGACTCGAAGTTCACCTTGGTGGCCGTGTCGGCGATCCGCGCGCGTGAGATCAACGAGTACTACAACGGACTCGGTTCGGGCCACGGCGCCCTGATTCCGCCGCAGGTGACCTCGCTGTCGAACAAGTCGCTCTCGCTCGCGATGGAAGAGCTCTACGAGGGTAAGTTGCTCTTTCACCGTCCGACCAGCGAAGAGCTCGAGAACGAGCGACTGCAGGCCGAGGCCGTCGAGCAGGCTCGCCAGGACGCCAACAGTGACCTGGACGCCTTCACTGATGCCCTCCGCGACGCCTAGGTCGCCAACACCTCGCATCGTCTTAGGCGTGGCCGGCGGAATCGCCGCCTATAAGTCCGTCGAACTCCTTCGTCTTCTGAGAGAGAAGGGTTACCACGTCGCGCCCGTGCTCACCCCGGACGCCACGCGATTCGTCGGCACCGTCACCTTCTCCGCGCTGGCGAGTGAACCCGCGCGCACGAGCCTCTACGGCGACCCATCGACGCCGATCCCGCACACGTACCTCGGCTCGAACGCGACGCTCGTCGTGGTCGCGCCCGCGACCGCGCACCTCATCGCGCGCTACGCCCTGGGCCTCGCCGACGACCTCTTGACAGCAACGCTCCTCGCGACGCGCGCTCCCGTCCTCCTGTGTCCTGCGATGCACACCGAGATGTGGGAACAGCCGTCCGTCCAGGAGAATCTCGCGACCCTTCGCCGCCGAGGCGTCCTCGTGCTCGAGCCCGAGGTCGGAGCGTTGGCCGGAGGCGACGAGGGCGCGGGCCGTCTGCCCGAGGCGCTCACCATCGCTGACCTCGTCGAGAAGATCGTCGAGGGTTATCGCGGCGCCCTGACGGGCGTGCGCGTCCTGATCAGCGCGGGTGGTACGCGCGAAGCCATCGATCCCGTGCGGGTGCTGTCCAATCGCTCGTCGGGTCGACAGGGGTACGCGCTCGCTGAAGTGGCGTGTCGCATGGGCGCGAGCGTGACGCTCGTCTCCACGGTCGAAGCAACGCTCAGCCTCGACACCGTGAGCGCTATCGAGGTCGTCGCCGTCGAGAGCGCGGCGGAGTTGCACGAGGCGATGACGAAACGTGCGTTGGAGAGTGACTGCGTGATCATGGCTGCCGCGGTCGCGGACTTCACGCCGCGGTCGTCGGGACGCAAGTTGAAGAAACGTGACGGCACGCCAGAGATCCTCTTGGAACCAACGCCGGACGTCTTGGCGGACTTGGTCGCCCACCGACCGGAGGGTCAGATCATCGTGGGCTTCGCTGCGGAGACCGACGACGTGATCGAGAACGCACTCGTGAAGTTGCGCGAGAAGGGAGTCGATCTGCTCGTCGTGAACGACGTCGCCGCGCCTGGCGCGGGCTTCGAACACCGCACGAACGAAGTCGTTCTCCTCGATCGACGCGAGGTGCCCGAGCGGGTCTCTCTGCGTTCGAAAGAAGCGATCTCGTGGGAGATCTTGGCTAGGGTGGCTGCATTGTTACCTCAAGGAGCCACATGAGCGACCGGACCCTCTTTACGTCGGAGTCGGTGACCGAAGGGCACCCGGACAAGATCGCCGACCAGGTCTCTGACGGAGTGCTCGACGCAATTCTCACCCAGGATCCCTACGCGCGCGTCGCGTGCGAGACGCTGCTGACGACCGGGCTGTGCGTCGTGGCGGGCGAGATCACGACGACCGCCGTGGTGGACATCACCGCGAGCGCCCGTCGCACGATCCTCGACATTGGTTACGACGACGGGGACAAGGGTTTCGACGGACGCAACTGCGCCGTGCTCGTGTCACTCGACAAGCAGAGCCCCGACATCGCGGGCGGCGTGGACGTCGCCCTCGAGCATCGCACGGGCTCGGGCGGCGAGGATGAACTGAACGCGCTCGGCGCGGGCGACCAAGGCATGATGTTCGGCTACGCCTGTGACGACAACGACGACTTCATGCCGCTGCCGATCTGGTTGGCGCACCGTCTGTCGATGCGCCTGTCGCAGGTGCGACGCTCGGGACAAGTTCCCTACTTACGGCCCGACGGCAAGACCCAAGTGACCATCGCCTACGAAGACGGTCGTCCCGTGGGCGTGGACACCGTGCTGGTCTCCACGCAGCACGAAGAGGGCTACGACCACGACATGATCCACGCCGACGTCCTCGAACACGTCATTCGACCCATGCTGCCCACCGACCTCGACACGAGTTCGATGCGCGTGTTCGTCAATCCGTCGGGCAAGTTCGTGCTCGGTGGACCGCACGCGGACGCCGGCCTGACCGGTCGAAAGATCATCGTCGACACCTACGGCGGCATGGCGCGCCACGGTGGCGGGGCGTTCTCGGGCAAGGATCCCTCGAAGGTGGATCGTTCCGCCGCCTACGCCGCTCGCTGGGTCGCCAAGCACGTCGTCGCCTCGGGCGCGGCTGAGCGCTGTGAGGTCCAAGTGGCGTACGCCATTGGCGTCGCTCGTCCGGTGTCGCTGCTCGTCGAGACCTTCGGCACCGAACGCGTCGACCGCGCCAAGATCGTGAAGGCCGTCGACGCGCTGTTCGACCTCCGTCCGGCCGCGATCATCCGCGACCTCGACCTTCGACGACCGCTCTACCAGCGAACCGCGGCGTACGGCCACTTCGGACGAAGTGACCAGGGATTCACCTGGGAACAGACGCCCCGGCTCGACGACCTCCGCCGGGAACTGTCGCTGGCCTAGTGACCGCGCGCGCGGTACGTATCATCACCGAGGTCGCCGCGGTCGACCGGCCGTTCGACTACCTGCTCGGAGACGAGACCGCGCAGGTGGGCGTGGGGGACCGAGTGCGGGTGGATTTCAACCATCGATCGGTGCGCGGTTGGGTCATCGACGGAGCCACGCCTACTGGTGACCTGAAGACCGTGAAGAAGTGGCTCGGCTTCGGTCCACCGTCGTCGATGTTGGACCTTCTTCGATGGGCGAGCGATCGTTGGTACGGCACGTGGTCTCGATTCCTTCTCGCCGCCTCGCCGCGCCGCGTCATCACCACGTTGCCCCGAGTCCCGACGAGCGCGCCGCTCGAGCTCGCGGTCAAGGCCACGGCGCTGGACGTCGAGCCAGGCGTCATCCAACTCGCGCCCACCACCGATCCGCTGGCCCTCGTGCTCGGTGCCTACGAGGCCACGCGCGACGCCGAGGGGTCCCTGCTGGTCTTGGTCCCGACGGAGAGTTGGGCCGGGCGCTTACGGGGCCGTCTCGAGCAGCGCGGCTGTCACGTCGCGTCGGGCGACGATCAGTGGGACCGCATGCGCGCGGGTTGGCCGGTCGTCGTCGGCGCGCGCGGCACCGCGCTCGCTCCCGTGCCGCGCGTCGCGGGCGCCGTCGTGATCGACGCGGACGACGAGTCGTATCGCTCGAGCGCGACGCCCACGTGGGAGGCGGTCGCGATGCTCCGTGAACGGTGCGCGCGCGACAAGGCCCCGCTGTGGTGCACGTCGATGATCCCCTCGCCGACGCTGTTGAACGCCGAAGGGTACGAGAAGGGCCACGACCTCGTCGGGGGATGGCCACGCGTCGAGGTGGTGGATCGTCGACGAAGCGACCCTCACGAAGGCGTCTTGGCTCCCGTGGCGCTCGAGGCTGCGCGCCGGGCACTCGACGGTGACGACCCGGTCGCCGTCGTCGTCATCCTCCAGCGTCTCGGCACGGGCCGCTTGCTCGCGTGCGTGTCCTGCGGTGAGTTGGCACGCTGCGCGACCTGTCAACAGGCCGAAGAAGAAGTGGGCGAACGCTTGGCGTGTCGTGAGCGCCACGAGGTCCGCGCGCGTTTCTGTCGCGCGTGTGGCTCGACGAACCTCAAGCGACTTCGCGTCGGCGTGACGACGCTGGCGCGCGACGTCGCCGCGCAGCTCAATCAGAAGGTCAGCGAAGTGACGGCTGCGCACGATCCGTCGTCGGTGCTCGAGCGCGTGGTCGTCGGCACCGAGGCGACGTGGCAGCGGGTGCGTCGCTGCCGGGTCGTCGTGTTCGTCGACTTCGACCAGTATCTCTTGGCGCCGCGAGCGTCCGCACGGCGCAGCGCGATCAACGCGGTGGGTAAGGCCGGGCGGCTCGTGGGGTCTCGACGAGACGGCCGCGGTGTCGTCGTCCTTCAGACGCGGCGCGGCGACGACGACGTCGTGCGCGCGCTGCTCCACGCAGACTTTGACGCCATCATCCACGACGACGTGTCGACGGCGCGACTGTTGTCACTGAGTCCCTTCGGCGCGAGTGCCGAAGTGTCGGGTGAAGGCGCCCAAGCCTTCGTCGCCGGGCTCTCGACGTCGCTCGTCAGCGTCCACCAGACACCGTCGGGCTACGTGGTGCGCGCGAAGGAGATGGCGACGCTGACGAGTGCGCTTCGAGACGTTGAACGTCCCGCGCAGAAGTTTCGCGTCGCGGTGCAGTAGATCGTTTCGTCGGACCGCTCGACTCGACGACGCGGCGTCGTCGAGTCGAGCGGCATTTGTCGCGCGGTAGCGTGGTGGGGTGAGTACGTTGCCCATTCGAACCTACGGAGACCCGGTGCTCTCCACCGCGACGACCGAGGTGGAGAGCATCGACGCCAAGATCGCCGCGCTGGCGGAGTCGATGATCGAAACGATGCACGAGGCGCCCGGGGTGGGCCTCGCGGCCAACCAGATCGGCGTCCAAAAGAGGCTTTTCGTCTACGACAAGGGTGACGGTCCTCACGTCGTGGTGAATCCCGTCATCGTCGAGACCTCGGGGGAGTGGGTCTACGACGAAGGCTGCCTGTCGGTTCCGGGAATGAACTGGGAGATCGTTCGCCCGAACGCGGTCCACCTGAAGGGTTTCGACCTCGACGGCAACGAACTGGACATCGAGACCGACGAGTACGAAGGTCGCATCTTCCAACACGAGGTCGATCACCTCGACGGCGTCTTGCTCATCGAACGCCTCACCGACGAACAGAAGAAGGAAGCGAAGAAGATCTTGCGCAAGCGGCGTCTCAAGCTCTCGCGCGACGATCACGACGGACTTCACCAGCTGCTCGGCGAGTAGATGCGCCTCGCGTTTCTCGGCACGCCCGGGGCCGCCGTGCCCGCGCTTCGAGCATTGGTCGACGCGCGTCACGACGTCGCGCTCGTCATCACGCGACCCGACCGACGTCGAGGGCGCGGCGCCGAGCTCTCACCGAGTCCCGTGAAGGCTGCGGCCGAAAACCTCGGGCTGCGCGTCAGCCACCGCCTGGCCGATCTAGAGGACCTCGACGTGGAACGCGGCGTCGTCGTCGCCTACGGCGCGATCATTCCCGCGCCACTGCTTCAACGGGTGCCCATGCTCAACGTGCATTTCTCGCTGCTCCCGCGATGGCGCGGCGCGGCCCCGGTCGAGCGCGCGATTCTCGCGGGCGACGAGGAGACCGGCGTCACGATCATCTCACTCGAACCGACTCTCGACACCGGTCCGGTACACCTCGAACGGCGTGTGCGCGTCGACGAGAAGAGTGCTGACGAGCTCACGGCAGAGTTGGCCGTCCTCGGCGCCTCGGCGCTGATCGAGGTCCTCGCGACGCCCGAACTTCTCGAGAACGCCCGAGTCCAAGACGGTGACGTCACCTACGCGGAGAAACTCACGAAGGAGACCTTTCACCTCACGTCGGAAATGTCGGCGGCGCTGGCGCGTCGAACGGTTCGACTCGGTGGGGCGTATCTCTTCGTCGCCGGCAAGCGCGTCGGTGTCGTGTCGGCTCACGAGGCGCCAGAGCCCCTTGCTCCCGGCGTCATGGCACGTCGCGGCGGTGACGTGGTCGTGGGACTCGCCACGGGCGCCGTCGCGCTCGACGAAATACGTCCAGAGGGTTCAAAGACGATGAGGGCGAGCGCGTGGTGGTCGGGCCGACAGTACGGCGACGACACCGTCGAATGGTCGTAGCGGCACCACGGCCTAGGCTGAACGCGTGACGGTGATAGAGGCTGGCCCGCCGGGCGAGATTCGAATCGCACCATCAATCCTCGCCGCCGACTTCGGCAATCTCGCGCACGCTGTCGAGGAGATCGACGGCGAGACGGATTGGCTCCACGTTGACGTCATGGACGGCCACTTCGTGCCCAACGTCTCACTCGGGCCGCCCGTGGTCTCGTCGCTTCGTCGTTACAGCGACAGATTCTTCGACTGCCACCTGATGATGACCGAGCCTGGTCGCTACCTCGAAGCGTTCTCGAAGGCCGGCGCCAACGGCTGCACGGTGCACGTCGAAGTCGGGGGAACGGCGTCCTTGATCCGCGACGCGCGAGCCCTCGGCCTGCGCGTCGGACTCGCGGCCAATCCCGACACCCCGTTCTCCGCCGTCGCGCCGTTCATGGGTGACGTCGATCTGTTGTTGTTGATGACCGTGTTCCCAGGCTTTGGAGGACAGTCCTTCATGGCGGACGTGATGCCGAAGGTGGAACAGGCTCGTGCGGAGATTCGTGACAACGCACTCGCGCTCGACCTCGAGGTCGACGGCGGCATCGACGTCGCGACGGCGCCGCGTGCGGTGCGAGCCGGCGCGAACGTGTTGGTCGCGGGATCGGCCATCTTCTCGAAACCCGATCCGCTCAGCGCCGCGAAAGAGCTTCGCGCCGCCGCGTACGAAGGACGACGATGAAGTACGCGCTCTCGGAGCTCATGTCCATGGCCATGGACGAAGGCGAGAAGGCTCGACTGCACGCGCCCCCTAATCCCTGGGTGGGGGCGCTCATCGTGAACGACCGCGGCGTCATCGTGGGCGAAGGGCACACGCAGGCGCCCGGCGAGTCGCACGCGGAGATCGCTGCGTTGCGCCGCGCGGGTGACGCGGCGCGCGGCGCCACGATGATCGTGACCCTCGAGCCGTGCTGTCACGTCGGTCGAACCGGACCGTGCGCCGAGGCGATCATCGAAGCCGGTATCGCCAGGGTCGTCGTGGGCACCATCGATCCCGACCCTCGAGTCTCCGGTAAGGGAATCGAACTGTTGAAGGCGTCGGGCGTCGACGTGGAGGTCGGTGTCGGCGAAGACGACGTACGCGCCCAACTCGCCCCGTACATCTGGCATCGCGTGACGTCGAGACCGTACGTGGTGGCGAAGATCGCGAGCACCCTCGACGGCGTGGTGGCGATGGCCGACGGTACGAGTCAGTGGATCACGGGACCCGCCGCGCGCCGCGACGCGCACGTCCTGCGCGCGCAAAGTCAGGCCATCCTGGTCGGGGCGGGAACGGCGCGAAGCGACGATCCCGCGCTGACGGCCCGTCTCGACGACATCATCGTCGAGCCGCTTCGTGTCGTGCTCGGGCGCGCGCCCGAGGGAGCCAAGATGCGCCCGTGTCTCGAACTCTCGGGGGACTTGGGTCTCGTGCTCGACGAACTCGGTCATCACGACGTCCTGCAACTCTTGGTCGAGGGCGGCCCCACGACGACGAGTGCCTTCCTCGACGCCGGACTCGTCAATCACGTGGTCTGGTACCAGGCGGCTGCCTTCGCGGGCGGCGAGGGGACCCTCGCGGCGCTCCGTGGACTCTCGACCCCTACGATGGAAGCCTTGCGGCGAGGTCGGATCGTCGACGTGCGACGGATCGGCCAGGATATTCGCATTGACGTGGAGGTTTAGTGGCGTTATCAACGATCGAAGAGGCCATCGAGCAGATTCGTAACGGCGGCATGGTCGTTGTCGTCGACGACGAGGATCGCGAGAACGAGGGCGACCTGATCATGGCCGCGGAAGACGTCACGCCCGAGAACATGGCGTTCTTCCTCGAGTTCACGTCCGGCGTCATCTGCGCCCCCATCGAGAGCGAGCGCGCTGACGAGTTGCAGCTGCCGCTCATGGTGCTTGCGAACACCGAGGCCCAGCGCACCGCGTTCACGGTGTCGATCGACTATCGCCACGGCACCACGACGGGCATCTCCGCGCACGACCGTGCCGTATCCATTCGCGCCCTCGTCGACCCGTCGACCCGTCCGAACGACCTCAACCGCCCGGGTCACATCTTCCCCTTGCGCTACCGAGAAGGTGGCGTGCTCGAACGCGCTGGTCACACCGAAGCGGCCGTTGACCTCAGTCGTATGGCGGGCAAGTACCCGGCGGGTGTGCTGTGCGAGATCGTGACCCAGGACAAGTCCGACATGGCTCGACTGCCCGAACTC
>DASZIH010000023.1:0-6908 GCA_035949355.1 Acidimicrobiales bacterium | reverse complement strand
CACGGCCTCTACGGCGTGGTGCGTTTCGCCGAAGCGGCGCGCGCTGTCGGACTCGCGAGTGTCTTTGGCACCGAAGTCACCCTCAACGGGGTGGACGATCGCGTGGGTGTCTCGGACCCCTCGGGAGAACACCTCGTGCTGCTCGCGCGCTCGCCGGCGGGCTACGCGGAGCTCTCACGAATGCTCGCCCTCGCGCACCTCGAACGTGGCGAAAAGGGCTCGCCCCGCTTCACGCTGGATCAGGTGGCGAACGCGGCGAAGGAGTGGTTGGTGTTGACGGGGTGTCGCAAGGGACCTTTGACGCGCGCGCTGCTCGACGAAGGTCCTCGCGCCGCCCAACGTCGTCTGGCTCAGCTCATCGAGCGCTTCGGTCGCGAGAACATCGCGGTCGAGATCTGGGATCATGGCCAGCCCGACGACGTGGCGCGTAACGATGCACTGGCCGAGCTTGCGGTGCGCGCCGACGTGGCGGTCGTCGCGACGAACAACGTGCACTACGCTACGCCACGCGACTTCCCGCGCGCGAGCGTGCTTGCGGCGATCCGGGCCCGACGCAGTCTCGAAGAGATGGAGGGCTGGCTGAGCGCGTCGCCGCTCGCGCACCTGCGCAGTGATGCCGAACAGCGTCGGCGGTTCGCGCGCTGGCCCGGGGTCGTCGACCGTGCGGGCGAGTTCGTGGGCGAACTCGCCTTTGACCTGCGTCTCGTGGCGCCCAACCTGCCAGCGTTCGTGACCCCCGCGGAACACGACGAGCAGTCGTACCTAGAAGAGATCGTCGCGCGCGGCGCCACGCAGCGCTACGGCCCGCGCGATCACGAACGCGTGGTCGGCGCCTGGCGTCAGATCGACCACGAGCTCTCGGTCATCAAAACGCTCGGCTTCGCGGGCTACTTTCTCACCGTCTGGGACATCACCGAGTTCTGTCGCGCGCACGACATCTACTGCCAAGGTCGAGGGTCGGCCGCGAACTCGGCGGTGTGCTACTCGCTCGGCATCACCAACGCCGACGCCGTCTCGCTCAACTTGTTCTTCGAGCGCTTTCTCTCTCCGGCGCGCGACGGTCCTCCCGACATCGACGTCGACATCGAATCGGGTCGACGCGAGGAGGTGATCCAGTACGTCTACGAGCGCTACGGACGTCACCACGCCGCCCAGGTAGCGGCCGTGATCACCTACCGGTCGCGCTCGGCCCTGCGCGATGTCGCGCGCGCCCTGGGCCACAGCGAAGAAGAGGCCAACTACATACGCGACCACGTCGATCGAGAGACCATGACCTCGCAGGACCCTGCGGTGTCCGAGCTGCTCACGACGATGGCGGCCGAGCTCTTGGACCGGCCGCGCCATCTCGGCATCCACTCAGCGGGCATGGTGCTCTGTGACCGGCCCGTGCTCGAGGTCTGCCCCGTCGAGTGGGGACGCATGCCGGGGCGCAGCGTGCTGCAGTGGGATAAGGACGACTGTGCGGCGATCGGGCTCGTGAAGTTCGATCTCCTGGGACTCGGGATGCTCGAGGCGCTGCACCGCGCGGTCGACACCGTCGAGTCCTTTCACGGGGTGCACCTCGATCTCGCTGCGCTTCCTCAAGAGGACGCGGTCTATGACCTCTTGAGCGAGGCCGACACCGTCGGGGTCTTTCAGGTGGAGTCGCGCGCCCAGATGGCGACGTTGCCGCGCATCCAGCCACGCTGCTTCTACGACCTCGTCATCGAAGTCGCGATCATCCGTCCCGGCCCGATCCAGGGTCGCGCCGTCAATCCTTTCATTCGTCGCCGTCGCGGTGAAGAGCCGGTGACCTACCTGCACCCTCGTCTCGAGCCGATTCTGCGCCGCACGCTCGGGGTGCCGCTCTTCCAAGAGCAGCTGATGGAGATGGCGGTCGCCGTCGGAGGTTTCTCGCCGGCGGAGTCCGACGAGCTGCGCCAGGCCATGGCCGCCAAGCGCTCGGAGCTGCGCATGATGAAGCTGAAGAGTCGCTTCTACGCCGGCATGGCGGAGAACGGCATCACCGGTGCCGACGCTGATCAACTCTTCGACGCGCTCGCGGCGTTCGCCAACTTCGGATTTCCCGAGTCGCACTCGGTCTCCTTCGCCCACCTCGTCTACTGCTCGGCGTGGATCAAGGTGTACTACCCGGGTGCGTTTCTTGTCTCGTTGCTGAACGCCCAGCCCATGGGCTTCTGGTCGACCCAGAGCCTCGTCACCGACGCACAGCGCCACGGCGTCGTAGTCTGCCGCCCTGACGTCAACGCCTCTCAGGTCGGCGCCTCACTCGAGGGCGCGCCGGAGCAGCCCCGTGTGCGCCTCGGACTTGGCGACGTGCGTGGAGTCGGCTCCGAGCTCGCCGAGCGTATCGTGGCGGGTGCCCCCTGGGCGAACAGCGCCGATCTCGTGCGCCGTGCGGGCGCGCAGCAACACCATCTCGAAGCGCTCGCCGCCGCGGGTGCGCTCGATGGCTTTGGCGCGAGCCGTCGAGCCCTCACGTGGTCGGCGGGAGCCGCCGCACAAGCGTTGCCCGACCGGTTGCCGGGGGTCGTCACCGGTGAGGTTGCGCCCTCGTTGCCCGCCGTGAGCGAGCTCGAGCGCGTCGCGGACGACCTCTGGGCGATGGGTCTCACGACGGAGGCGACGGCGATGGAGCTCGTGCGCCCCCAACTCAACGCGCGCGGGGTGACGCGCGCGAGCGCGCTGAGCTCGGTGGAAGCGACGCGCGTCGCCGTCGCCGGGGTCGTCACGCACCGTCAGCATCCAGAGACCGCCAACGGCGCCGTCTTCGTCAACTTGGAGGACGAGACCGGACACGTCAACGTGATCTTTACGAAGGGGGCGTGGATGCGCTGGTCGAAGGTGGCCGGCCTCGCCCCGGCCCTCGTGATCCGTGGCTCGCTGGAACGGGGCCAGGGGATCGTGACGCTCGTCGCGGAGTTCGTCGAGCCCCTCGCCCTCGGGGCGACCACGCCGTCCTCACGCGACTGGCACTAATCACTCCGCTTTGTTTGAGCGAAAGAGGTCGAGCAGCTCTTCCTGCGAGTGCACGCCCATCTTCTTGAACATGTCGGCGAGATGGTTGCGCACCGTGCTCTGGCTCAAGAACAGCTCATCGGCGATGCGCGGCACGCGCTCGCCTTGCAAGAGGCGCGTGAGCACCTCCCACTGCCGCGGCGACAGATCGGCGACACCGGGCGTCGCGAAGGGATCGGCAACGTTCGCGATGTTGGCCAGCACGCCGGTGCCTTCGAACTCGCGCGCAATGCGCCACAGACGTCGCTCGAGATTCGCCACTCGCTCGGGCCAGACGTGTGCCTCGGCCTGGCTGCGCCGCATTTCCATCGCCAAGGCGACGGTGTTGGCGATGTTGGCAAGCACGTAACGATAGGGAGAGAAGGCGAACGCGTCGCTGACGTCTATCAGCACGACGCCGAACAGCCGCGACGTCGTGCGCAGCGCGAATACTGCCGTGCCGGTCTCTTCTTCCGCACCGGCGACGTCGAAGGAGCCGGGGCTCGCCGCCGCGCGTAGGCACTGTTGGGCTATGCCCTCGAAGCGATCGTCGGGCGGGAACACCCCGTCAGTCACGCACAGGTGCACGTCGTTGACGCCAGGCACCTGGAGAAAAGCGCAACGCACGAACTCAACGACGCGCCTGTCGTCGGGCAGCGCGACGAGGGCCAGTTGGACGAAGTAGAGCCGAGCGAGCACCGTCTCTTGGGAGAGGTCGGCCGCCTTGCCCTCGAACTCTTCGGGTCCGATGTAGCAGGGATTCCTCATGATTTGGCCGCGAACGATGACGAACTCGTGCACCGAGAGGACGTGAAAGAGCGTCTCACCGTCAAACATCTCCGTGTCGTATTGGCAGAGCACGGTGATCGGCGTCCTGCGAACGAGGGCGTTGATCTCCGACTCGTACTCAACGAGGTGTTCCGATCCGGGCACGTCGCGGAGCGCCCAGCCCATTTCGCCGCTCGTCCGGCAACCCGACGCACCGTCGTCGCAGCTGTCCTTATAAAGCTGCTCGAGGCTCTCGATCATTGCTTCGGGCGTGAACACGCCGGTGGGGAAGTAGGCGTCCTCAACGGATGTGATGCTGAGGCGACTCAACTGCTCGCGCGTCAAGGACCCCGCGCTGCGCTCGTCAATCGCGCGTTCCAGGCGCTCGGTGACCAGAGCGTCGGCAAAGTAGTGGACGTCCTCGCCATCTTGAAGTCCGGCGAGGACGTAGGGATGAATGACGCTGCGACGGTCTACCTCGTCAACGAACAAGTGACAGACGTGGGTACCGGGCGCGAATCGCTCAGCCGTGAACCCGAGGTTGATCAGAACAGGCTGTTCGCCCATAACGACTCCTCACGCGCGCTGCTTGCCCGAGAACCAATCACCATGACGCGAGAGAACGAATGTCGCCAAGCCCCCTTCGCCCGCCGTCTGGTGGTGAACATTCGTGAGAATAACAGCGATGCGGGGCCGACGAAGACTCGGGCGTCGGTGGCTCAGTGGGCGAACGCGAATTCCGGTCGCTCGCCGCGCTCGATCTCCTCGCGCACAAGGATCTGGGCGAGCGGAAGGTCCTCTGCGTGCGTGACGCCGATGCAGCGCGATGGCGTCTTCATCACGTCAAAGCGCAGCGGCGTGTGATGAAGAATCTGGCCGACGAAGGTGGAGAGCTGGATCTCTTTCTCCTTCGTGAAGTCGTGCTCATCGAGGACTTCGTGCATGAGCGGAATGATCGAAGGCTGGAAGCCCCAGAGGTTCATCGAAACCGTGGTCTGGGGGTGCAAGATCGTGGGCTCGAGTCCGTCGTCGGCGGCGTAACCGTCGAGGGTGGCCGAGACGTTTCTGCGCTCGACGATCTCGGTCAGGTGACCATTGACGACCATGCACGTCCCACGCGAGACCGGCAGCTCTCCGACCAAAGCTCGCTCGAGCTCGAACCCGACGAGGCAGCTGTTCGGACTCGTCGCGAGGTGACGACCAAGGAGTTGAAACGACTCGCGACCGTAGAGGTCGTCGGCGTTGGAGACAGCGAAGGGTCGGCTGAGGTCGAGGGAGGACTGGGCCGCGAGCACGGCGTCCACGGTGCCGCGCAGCTCGGTCTGGTGGGTGAAGGTCACCTGGTGGTTCTTTGGCCAGTGTTCCGCCACGTGGTCGACGATCTCGGGGCCGGTGTCGGGATTGATCACGATCACGATGTCGTCAAAGCCCGCGGCGTAGGCGTCTGAGGCGATGAGGTCGATGACCCCTTCGCCGTGCATACCCACGGGAGCGAGCTGCTTCACGCCGCCGTAGCGACGCGCGCGCCCGGCGGCGAGAATGACCAGCGAAGGTCCGCTCATTTCGACCATCGAACGATCGAAGACGCCCACGTCATGCCGGCGCCGAAGCCCGTGAGGAGCGCGTAGTCGCCTTTGTGGATGCGGTCGTTCTTGCGAGCGTCGTCAAATGCCAAGGGGATAGAGGCGCTCGAGGTGTTCCCGTAGCGGTCGAGAGAGATGACGGCGCGGTCCATGTCGATGTTGAGTCGCTGGCAGGCCGCTTGAATGATGCGGATGTTCGCCTGGTGGGGGATCACGAGGCTGAGGTCCGCGGCGGTAATGCCCGCCATCGCGAGGGCCTTCTCGGAGGAGTCGACCACGGCGCGCACGGCGCGACGGAAGATCTCTTTCCCGTCCATCGTGATAAAGCCACCGTGCTCACACGCGAGGAGGTCAGCGTCAGCACCGTCGGCGCCCAGGGAGAAGGACAAGAGATCGTTTTCGGTCGGGTCGTATTCGAGGACGGCAGCGCCGCCGCCGTCGGCGAGGAGGACGGCGATGTTGCGGTCGGTCCAGTCGACCCAGCCCGACAGGTGCTCGGCGCCAATGACCAGGACGCGCTTCGAACCGGTCTCCAGCAGTCCGTACGCCGTGCGCACGGCGTACATGAATCCGCTGCACGCGGCGTTGAGATCCATCGCGGGGCAGTCGAGGCCGAGCTCGTGGGCGATCGTGGTGGACGTGGCGGGAATCAGGCGATCGGGAGTGGTCGTCGCGAGCACCAGGAAGTCAATGTCCTTTGCCTCGATCCCGGCGTCGTCAAGGGCGCGCTGGGCCGCGAGCACGCCGAGGCTGCTCGTCGTGCCACCGATGCGCCGCTCGCGGATGCCCGTGCGCTCCGTGATCCACTCGTCGGTCGTGTCCAGCGTGAGGGAGAGCTCGTCGTTGGTGACGATTCTGTCGGGTACCGCAACACCCCAGCCAATAAATCGAGCGCCCATGTGCCAGCCCTTTCGTCCGCAACCTGTTGAAAAGTCTAGATGGTGACCTTATTCGGGCGCTGGTGCTGGCAATACCTGCAAAGTACAGCGCGCGACGCAGATAAGGCGTTCTTTCTCGTCACGCAGCTCGATGCCCCACACGTGCACGGTGCGACCCTTGCGAAAGGGCGTGGCGACGGCCGTGAGCGTGCCTTCGCTCATCGAGCGAAGATGAGAACAGTTGAGCTCGGTGCCGACGACAATGTGATCCGGCGCGACGCTCAAAAAACCGCCGATGGATGCGGCGCCCTCGGCGAGCAACGCCGACACTCCGCCGTGCAAGATGCCAAACGGCTGGTGCACGTTCGGACCGACGTCGAGGCGCAAGACGACTTCGTCGGGCGATGCGCTCACGACCTCGACGCCGAGGAGGTCGTTGACGTTCGGGTGATTGAAGACACCCATCGGGTTGTTGTCACTCATAGGGTCAGTGTAGGGAGCCGGTAGCCTTTCTCTATGACTCGACGCGTTGATTTACGTAGCGATACCGTGACCCAACCGACCCCGGCGATGCGCGACGCCATGGCGAACGCCGTCGTGGGCGACGACGGATACGGCGAAGACCCGACGATCAATGAGCTCGAGCGTCGCTTCGCCGAGATGGTCGGCAAAGAGGCATCCG
>DASZIH010000022.1:0-2659 GCA_035949355.1 Acidimicrobiales bacterium | reverse complement strand
CTTTAACTCGACGGTGTCGTTGGTAAAGAGCGCTGAGCGCAGTGAGCCCGTGGAAAGGGGATGGAGGCCGCCCGCTCGGGCGAGATGGACCATCGTCGAGCCTCCGTGGAAACCGACGACGCCGAGGTTCCAGAGAAAGTTGAGGAAGTTCGTGTTGTCGCTGTAGCCAAAGAAGCGCTTCGGATGAGCAGTGAAGACGTCGGGGTCTAAAAAGGGCAACACGGTAATTTGGTCGTCGCCGCCAATCGAAGCCATGACGGCCGCGATGGCGTCGTCTCGGAAGGCGTCCATGAGGTCACGCGCACGCTCCATGGCGGTAGCGCCAACCTGACGCGTCGTCGGGTACTCGACGGGCTCGAGGAGGAATTCGTCTCGAAGGACGTGAAGGCCAATATCGTGAACGTCAGGAAAGACGCCAGGTCCGGCCCACGAAGGAGAGAGGACGGCCACTCGATCACCGGGTTTGGCGGGCGGCGGCGAGACCAACGTTGGTCTTTGTGCTGGAAGAGACGATGACGTCATGAGTGAAAGTGTTTCACAGGAACGTTGAACGTCGATGGCCTCCCTTAATAAGGCTCCCACCTGAGACCGTCGTTGTTTCGACAGACGATTCTCTTTCCGTCACCCGCGATTCCTCTGACCCCGCGGTCACTGTGGCGACAGAACTCTCCCGGTTCGTAGCAATGCCCACCATTCGTGAGTGGGTGACAGGCGCGAGAGGACGCGCCACTTGGTAGCGACGTCACGCCAACACTCAGCGTCGAGAACAGCGCGACCAACACTGAAGCCACCAAAACACGGACTGCGTTCGAGAGAGGCTTCATCACTCTGGGAATGTAACACTGCGGTCAGCACATGACTTCGGACACGACTGGGCCCGCAAATACGCCCGTTTACCTGGCCATTGGTGAATCGACGAAGGTGCCATAGGAAAACCCCGCCGGTAGGATTCGAGCCGTGGCTCGACTTGCTGTTCTCTCCTATCACACGTCGCCCCTGGCCCAACCAGGCACGGGCGACGGCGGGGGCATGAACGTCTACGTGCGCGAACTCTCGAGCGCACTGGCGCGACTCGGCCACGAGGTCGACGTGTACACCCGACGTGACAACACCCAGGCGCGCGACATGGAGTTCGTCGAGCCCGGCTTTCGTGTGCACTACGTGACGGCCGGGCCAGCCACGACGCTCGATCGCGATGAACTGACCGAGTACGTCGGGGAGTTCACCGACACCGTGAAGACCCTCTTTCGCTGTACCGGCACGCCCGACGCGATCCACGCCAACTACTGGTTGAGCGGGCTCGCAGGGCACCGCCTGAAGCACGAACTGAACATCCCGCTCATCATGACGTTTCACACACTTGAGAGGGTAAAGGCCGACACCTTCGAAGCCGAGTCCGACGACCGCGCCTTCCAGGAGGCCGCCATCGTCGCGTGCGCCGACGCGGTGCTCGCGAGTTGTGACGTCGAGGCTGCGCAGTTTGTCCGTCTTTACAACGCCGAGCCCTCACGAGTGCACGTGGTGCCACTCGGCGTGGAGCACGCGTTCTTTTCCCCGGGATACCGACCACAAGCTCGTCGCGCTCTCGGGCTCGATCCCGACGCCACGATGTTGCTGTTCGTCGGACGTCTGCAAGAACTCAAGGGTGCCGACCTGGCGCTCGAGACGTTGATCGAACTGCGCCGACGCGGTCGTCACGCCATGCTCGCCATCGTGGGCGGACCGTCAGGTCCGGACGGTAAGGCGACGCTGGCGAAACTGCACCAACGCGTCGCCGAGGCGG
Source organism: Acidimicrobiales bacterium (assembly GCA_035949355.1). Classification (GTDB taxonomy): domain Bacteria; phylum Actinomycetota; class Acidimicrobiia; order Acidimicrobiales; family RAAP-2; genus RAAP-2. Next base: position 876 of record DASZIH010000022.1, on the reverse strand, counting down.
GGGTCATCGATCAAGTGAAGTTCGTCGCGCCCCAAGCACACCAACTCCTGTCGTCGTGGATGCGTGCCGCGGACGTGACGCTGGTGCCGTCGCGCGCCGAGAGTTTCGGACTCGTCGCGTTGGAGTCCTCAGCGTGTGGCACCGCCGTCGTCGCGAGCGACGTCGGCGGGTTGTCGACGCTCATTGAAGAAGGCGTGAACGGCTACTTGGTTGGCGAGCGCGACGAATCCCTCTGGGCCGACGTCGTTGAACTGGCGCTCGACGCTGACGGCGCGACCGCGATGTCGAACTCGGCGGTGCTTCGAGCTCGCCAGTACACGTGGCGTCGGGCGGCCGAGTCCCTCGCGGCACTCATCGACCAGCTCGCCTCTGAGAGTCTCGTCCGCTGCTAAGTGACGCGCGCACCCCTCAGTGACGCCGACGCGGCTTCGCGTCTCGACGAAACACTCAAACGGTGGTCCGATTTGTGGCACGCCAGCTCTTTCGTCGGCGAGATCGAACATCAGGCTTTGCCCGACGACAAAGGCCACTTTCACTGGTTGATTCGACTGAAGGGTGAGGAGAAGGACGTCATCACGCTTTGGCTCTCGCTTCGCCAGAGGACCGTGTACGCAGAGACGGAACTCATGCCCGCGCCCGAGGAGAATCGCGAAGAACTCTATCGGTACTTGATGGTGAAGAACCACGAACTTCGAGAGCTCCACCTCGCGATCGGCCCCGAAGCGGGCATCTATCTCGTCACCCAGATTCCCATCCAAGAACTCACGGTCGAACGACTGGACGAACTCGTCGGCGCGACCGTCACCTACGTCGACGAGATCTTCCCGACGGCGATGACGATGGGACTGGGTTCGGTCTATCGCCGAAGAAAGAAGC
>DASZIH010000021.1:0-5270 GCA_035949355.1 Acidimicrobiales bacterium | reverse complement strand
GGTGGGTGTGCATACCCGAACCTTGGACGTTGGCGAGGGGTTTGGGCATGAAACTCGCCGCGACGCCCGATTGGCGCGCGAGCTCCTTCACGACGTGGCGAAGAGACATCACGGTGTCGGCCATCGTGAGCGCGTCGGTGTAGCGCAGGTCGATCTCGTGTTGACCCGGGGCGTCCTCGTGCTGGGCGTGCTCGACGCCTATGCCCATCTCTTCGAGCGTGAGGACGGTCTGGCGCCGTAACTGACTCGCGGTGTCGTCGGACAACAGGTCGAAGTAGCTGCCGCGGTCGATCGGGACGGGCTGTTCGTAAGGGTTCAGGTCGTTGAAATAGAAGTACTCGATCTCGGGCGCGACGAAGAACGTGAAACCTTGCGCGCGCGCGTTGTCGAGGACGCGACGAAGCTGCTGGCGAGGACAGCCCTCGAAGGCGGTGCCGTCGATGTTCACGATGTCACAGAACACGCGCGCGACGCCCGCGCCCTGTTCGTACCAGGGCAGGAGCTGAAAGGTCGTGAGGTCGGGTCGGGCGAGCAGGTCCGACTCCGTCGTGCGCGAGAAGCCGTCGATGGCGCTGCCGTCGAAGGTCATGCCCTGATCGAGGGCGTCCTCGAGTTCGGCGGGCGTGACGTGAAATGCCTTGTGGCGCCCGAGGACATCGGTGAACCAGAGCTGGACGAAACGTACGCCCCTCTCCTCAACGGTCCGGAGAACGTACTGCGCCTGACTTTGCATGTGGGTCATTCTCGCACCTTCTCTCTAGGACCGCGATTTGACGGAGAAATCAAGAGGCCCGCCGCGGTTGAGCGGCGGGCCTCTTGAGATCCGGGGGACCTAGCGCTTTTTTGCTGCTTTCTTGGCGGGGGCCTTCTTCGCCACCTTCTTCGCGGTCGCCTTCTTCGCGGGCGCCTTTTTGACTGCCTTCTTCACGGCCTTCTTCGACGATGAAGGCTTCGCGGCTCCGCAGATGGTCTCGACGATGATCGCGGACACGACGTAGGGGTCGATATTCGCGTTCGGGCGGCGGTCTTCGAGGTAGCCCTTCTTCTCTCGCGCGACAGCGGCCGGGATACGCACGGACGCTCCGCGGTCGGACACACCGTACGAGAACTTCGAGTAGGGCGCCGTCTCGTGCGCGCCGGTCAAGCGATCCTCGATGCCGGGGCCGTACGCGGCGATGTGCTCCTCGACGCGAGTCCCGAGGGCTTCGGCGCCGGCGATGATGGCGGCGATGCCACCGTTCGCGCGCATCTGGTTGGTGGAGAAGTTCGTGTGCGCGCCGGCACCGTTCCAGTCACCCTTGATGGGCTTGGCCGCGTAGCTCACGTCGACGTCGAACTCCTCGGCGATGCGCTCGAGCAGCCAGCGCGCCGTCCAGAGCTGGTCACCGATCGCGACCGGTCCGAGCACGCCGACCTGGAACTCCCACTGGCCCATCATGACTTCGGCGTTCGTGCCTTCGATCGCGATGCCGGCACGCAGGCACGCCAACGTGTGAGCTTCGACGATGTCGCGTCCGGGCATCTTCGCGCCGCCGACGCCGCAGTAGTACGGGCCCTGCGGTGCGGGGAATCCCTCTTCGGGCCATCCGTAAGGGCGGTCGTCTTGGAAGGACGTGTATTCCTGTTCGATACCGAACATCGGACCGAAGCTGGCGTACTTCTTCGCGGTGGCAACAGCGTGCGCGCGCTTGTTGGTGACGTGGGGCGTCATGTCGGGGTTGAGGACCTCGCACATCACCAGCACGTCCTTCGGTCCACGAAGCGGGTCGGGACAGATGAACACGGGCTCTAGTACGCAGTCCGAGAAGTGCCCCGTCGCCTGATTGGTGCTGGAACCGTCGAAGCCCCACTGCGGCGGCTTCTTACCGTCGGCGACGATCTTGGTCTTGCTCCGAAGCTTGTGCGTCGGCTCGGTCCCGTCTATCCAGATGTACTCAGCCTGATACGACAACGCTGCTCCTTCGTAGTGTCATCGCGTGCTCACGCGACCTCCTCCAGTCTTATGGCTGGCGTCCCCCTTCTACCCCGAGTTCTGTTAATGGAGTGTGAAACATTTTCCACGAACGTTGAGAACGAGCACCATTAGGCTTCCGGCGTGGCTACGCTTCGACTCGCCCTGGCCCAGATGAACGCGGTGGTGGGCGGCTTCTCACAGAACGTCGAGACCCTGGGACGTTTTCGCGCCCAGGCCGCTCTCGTGGGGGCCGACCTCGTCGTCACCCCCGAACTCTCGTTGATGGGCTACCCGCCCGAGGACCTCCTCTTGAAGGAAGGCTTCATCGAGGCGAGTGCCCAAGCGCTCGCCGACCTCTCGAAGGCGGACAACCTTCCGCCGATCTTGGTAGGGACCGTCGCCGAAGACGGCACGAACGGCGTGACCTTGGCGCCGGCGAGTGATGGACGCGACGCGACGCGGTTCTTCGAAGAGGTCCGTCCCAGTCACATCGCCAACGTCCTCGTCGCGCTCGGTGACGAAGGCGTCGTCGCGACGGCGACGAAGCGACTGCTTCCTAACTACGACGTCTTCGACGAACGCCGCTACTTCCATCCCGGCGTCGGTCCTCAGGCCATCGTGAACGTCGGTGGCGTGGCGGTGGGTCTGTTGGTCTGCGAGGACGTGTGGCTTAGTGACGGACCGGCGTTGGCGTTGGCGAACGAAGGTGCCACGTTGCTCGTGGTGGCGAACGCGTCGCCGTACGCGCGGGGCCGACGCGAAGAGCGTGAGGCGATGTTGCGCGAGCGCGCGCTCGAGACGAACTGTCCCATCGCCTACGTCAACCTGGTCGGCGGTCAGGACGAACTCGTCTTCGACGGCCAGAGCATGGTCGTGAACGCCAAGGGTGACGTCGTGGCGCGCGCGAGCGCCTTTCGTGAGGAGCTCTTGATCTGCGAGATCGAAGCGCGTGCGTCGCTGGCGGGTGCGGTCCTCGAATCGTTCTACGCGCGCGACGACTCACGCGCTCGAGCGGTGCACCTCAATCACGTGGAAGAGCCGTTGGGTGACGTCGAAGAGGTCTACGAAGCGCTCGTCATGGGCACGCGCGACTACTTGAGGAAAAACGGGTTTCGCGAAGCGATCGTGGCGTTGTCCGGCGGCGTCGACTCGTCCCTCGTCGCGTCGATCGCGGTCGACGCCGTAGGCGCGCGCGCCGTGCGGGGCTTCTCGATGCCCAGTCGCTACTCGTCGGAACATTCGGTCAGTGACGCCCTCGAACTCGCCACCCGCCTCGACATCGACATCGCGACGTTGCCGATCGAAGAAGAGCACACCATGTTCTCCTTCTCGCTGGTCGACGTCCTCGGCGCCGCGCCGTCTGACCTGACCGACGAAAACCTGCAGTCACGTATCCGCGCAGTACTGATGATGGCCATCTCGAACGCGACGGGCGCCATCGTCCTCACGACGGGCAACAAATCCGAGATGGCGGTCGGCTACTCCACGCTCTACGGTGACTCCGCCGGCGGCTTCGCCGTCATCAAGGACGTGCCGAAGATGCTCGTGTACGAACTCTGTCGCTACCGCAACCAGCGAGCCCGTCTCGACGGCGATCCCGAGCCCATCCCCGAGGCGGTGCTGACGAAGCCACCGTCGGCGGAACTTCGTCCCGATCAGCGCGACGATCAGTCGCTTCCGCCCTACGAGGTGCTCGATCCCTTGCTCGAGCTTTACGTCGAAGAGGACGCCACGGCTGAAGAGATCATCGCGCTTGGCTACGACCGCTCGCTGGTGACGCGCATCACGCGGCTCGTCGATCGCAGTGAGTACAAACGTCGCCAGATGCCCCCGGGCGTTCGCATCACGAAAAAGGCGTTCGGACGCGATCGACGCATGCCGATCACGAACGCCTTTCGCCCCGAGGACTGATGGCCGCGCGCGACACGATGACGCACCTGTACTCGTGCTTCGACACGATGTACGCGGCGTACGGCGGCGCCGCGCCCACTTTTTCGAACGACGCGTACGTCGTTCGCGCCTACGAAGCCGGTCGCGCCTTCGGTGGCGTCGCGCTGGCTTTTCGCGAGTATCTCCAGGAGGCGCCCGGCGAGCCACTCGCGCCACTTTACGAAGCGCTGGACCTCGCGCGTTCGAACGACGACTCCGGCGCGATGATGCTCTACGCCTTGGCCATGGTCGTGGGACCGAGGGTGCTCGTCTCGCTTCGCGACGCTCGTGACCAGGTCGAATTCGACGACGCGGCCCTGGCGATCCTGACGCAGGCCTCGATGGTTCTGGTCCAGGAGATCTTGAAGGTGGGCGAGGCGTCGAAAAACCAGGCGCCTATTGAGGATTCGCGTTGGCAAGAGGACGCCCAGGAGCTCGGACGGCGACTTGACGCGGGCGGCAACGCTGAAAGTTTCGGCATTTCCCGGTAGGTTGCGTACCTCCGTATAACTAGAAGTATCGGGGATCCCAGCGAACTCCACCCAGCAAAAGAGGAACTATGGCCAAAGACCGTATAGACCGTGACGATGAAGACCTCGTACGTCTCTATCTCTCCGACATTGGTCAGTACACCCTTCTGACCAAGGACGATGAAGTCCACTTGGCCCAGACCATCGAGGAGGGCCGCGAAGCCAAGGCCGAACTCGAGGCCTCGGAGAACGACAAGAAGATCAAGATCACGCCGAGCCGCAAGCTGGCCCTGAAGCGCGCGGTGCACCGCGGCGACCAGGCCGAACGAGACTTCGTCCAGTCCAACCTTCGCCTCGTGGTCTCGATCGCGAAGAAGTACCAGGCCTCGGGTCTGCCGCTGTTGGACCTCATCCAGGAGGGCAACCTCGGCCTCATGCACGCCGTCGAGAAGTTCGACTGGCGCAAGGGCTTCAAGTTCTCCACCTACGCCACCTGGTGGATCCGCCAAGCCATCACGCGCGGCATCGCGAACACCGGCCGTACGATTCGTCTCCCGGTACACGCCGGTGACACCTTGGCTCGCGTGCAGAAGGCGCAGTCACGTCTCGAGCTCAAGTTCGGTCGACCGCCGACCATCAAGGAACTCTGCGAAGAGTGTGAGATGCCCGAGGACAAGCTCATCGAAGCCTTGCGGTTCCGCTCCGAGCCCATCTCCCTCTCCGAACCCTTGCGTGAGGACGGCGACGCCGAGTTGGGCGACGTGGTCGAGGACCGTTCGGCCGAGTCACCCTTTGACGTGGCGGCAGTGAAGATGATGCCCGCCGCGATCGAGAAGTTGCTCCAGCCGCTCGACGAGCGTGAACAGAAGATCTTGCGCATGCGCTTTGGTCTCGACGGCGCGGGAGAGATCCGCACC
>DASZIH010000020.1:0-14265 GCA_035949355.1 Acidimicrobiales bacterium | reverse complement strand
GCGTTCCGTTAAATCGTAACAATGCGTTAGCGTTACGGCGCGACCCGAGTGCGTGGGGGCGTAGCCCAATTGGCAGAGGCAGGGCGCTTAAACCGCCTCCAGTGAGGGTTCGAGTCCCTTCGCCCCTACGCAACCTCGAGGCCTTCCTAATATTTAGTAGCGTTGTAGGGTGGCTAAAAGCACATCAGGTAAATGGGTAAGTAGGGTTGGCGCCGCGGGTGGTGGCAAGGCCTACCAGAAATCTCGTCCCGGGAATTACTACGGGATCCTCGCCGTGATCGTCGTGCTCGGGCTCGCGCTCACCGTCTACTCGCGTTACGAGTACCAGAATCCCGTAAAGAAGCACTCCACGGCCGTCGCGCCGGTCATCGGATCGACCCGCTACGCCGCCCTTTCCCTCGAGTCCTGCGGCAAGAAGCTCAGCTACCTGAACGCCGACCCCACCTTCAAGGGTGGCTTCACCGTAGCCCTCGACAACGTCATCAAGCTCACGCCCGTCAGTGCCGCCGACGCGGGCAACAACGCGACGTTAAAGCAGTTCGCGGCCGAGTTCCCCGGGTTGATCGCGACCTCGAACGAGCTCGCCGTGCCCACCGCCACCGGGAGCGCGAACCCCAAGACCACCTATAAGAACGGTCAGGTCTGCCCGGCCACGTCGAAGTACGCCGGTCAGAAGGGCAAGGTCGTCTACGCCTACTGGACGACGTTGGCCCAGAAGACGCCGACACTCACGACCAATCCGGCGAAGATCAAGTTCGTCAAAGACCTCCGCGTGACCATGGCCTTTGAGCCCACGGGCGTCACGCCGACACCTCCGACGGCCACGACCGTTGACGCCATGTTCGCCTCGGCGATCACGCCGACGACGACCACGACGGCAGCCGTCACGCCCACGACCACGACGACGGTCGTGGCACCCACGACCACCACGACCACGAAGAGCACGACCACGACGACGTCAAAGGGCTGATAGTTGCAGGCCATCATCCTGGTCGGGGGCAAGGGAACGCGGCTTCGGCCGCTGACCTACGAGACCCCGAAGCAGATGTTGCCGCTCGTGGGCGTGCCCATGATCGAGTGCGTCCTTGAGTCGCTCGCCCGTCACGGCGTCACCGACGTTGTCCTGTCGCTGGGTTACTTGCCCGACCGGTTCACCGAGGCCTACCCCTCAGGACTCATCGCGGGGGTGCGGGTCTCGTACGCCGTGGAGAAAGAGCCGCTCGACACGGCCGGCGCCATCCGATTCGCGGCCTCGTACGCGGGCATCGACGAGACGTTCCTCGTCGTGAACGGTGACGTCGTCACCGACCTCGACGTCACGAGACTTTTGGACTTTCACCGTGAGCGCGACGCCGAAGTCACGATCGCGCTGCATCCCGTCCAGGATCCCTCGCATTTCGGCGTCGTGCCGACCGATGACGACGGCCGCGTGCTCGCCTTCGTAGAGAAACCGCCGCCCGGCGAGGCCCCGACGAATCAGATCAACGCCGGCACGTACGTGTTTGAGCCCCGTGCCCTCGATCGCATCGCCGCGAGCGGACCAGTGAGCGTCGAGCGGGTGACGTTCCCCGCACTCGCCGCGGCGAACACGCTCTACGCGCTCTCCGACGACTCCTACTGGCTCGACACCGGCACGCCCCAGCTCTACCTGCAGGCCAACGTCGACGTTCTGAAGGGTCGCAATCACCAACACGACTACAGCGGCGTGGTCGATGGTTCGTGGCGAAGCCCCTCGGCGACGATTGACGCGAGCGCGACGTTGCATCACTCGGTCGTCGATCGAGACTGCGTGGTCGGCGCTGACGTGATTCTCGAGAACTCCGTGCTCTTGCCAGGCGCCATCGTGCAAAAGGGCTGCGAGATCCGTTCTTCCATCATTGGCCCCGAAGCCGTCATCGGCACCAGTTCGGTCCTCGGTCCGACCTGCGTCGTTGGGGCGAAGGAGCACGTGGCGTTGGATTCTCGTCTCTCGGGCGACGTCCGGCTCGGCGGGGTCTAGCTAGCGAAAGAGGTCCTCGTTCTTCTTTCGAACGATGTTCTCTTGGATCGAGCCTGCACCGAAGAACGACTCGTCAAGACCGCGCACCAGTGCGAACGGCGTTCCCGCCGCTTTGTGCAGCACGAGGTTGGCGGCTCCGGCGATCTCGTCCGCGATGGCGACTTCGGTCGCTTCCAGAAGGCGGCCGTTCGCGTCGACGGTACCTCGAAGATCCAGTAACGGCTTGAGTCCCGCCGAACCGAGCGCGACGTCGGTGACGCCTTGACGCCAGACCCGTCCAAAGGTGTCAGTGATGAGGACCGCGACGTCGACGTCGGTTCGCCGCCCGATCTCCGCTCTGATCCGCCGCGCCGATCGATCGGAGTCCGTCGGCAGTAACACGGCCGTGCCCTCGTCGGTGTTGGAGAGGTCGACGCCCGCGTTGGCGTTGATGAAGCCGTGACGCGTTTCCGTGATGCGCAGTGTCCCTCGACGACGAAGAACCCGTACGGACTCTTGCTCGACGATCGCGACCTTGTGCTCGTCAGATCCGTCGTAGGGAACCACCTGACCTTCAGCTTTCGACACGACCTTGCTCGTCACGATGAAGAGGTCGTGGTGGCGGACCTCCTCGTTTGCGTCAGCGACCGCGTCCAGCAAGAGGGCCACGAGGTCGTCGTCGCGTTGGACCTTCACGCTCGTGGCGAGGGCGACGAGGCGCAGTTCACTCACGCGAGCACGACCTTGGCGAGACGCTCGGCGTCTTGTGGGTCGGCCATCACCGTCGTCGTCACCTCGACGCGAGCGCCTCGTTCACGGATCGCCGTCGCGAGCGCCGCGTCGGCCTCGTCGATGATCCACGTCCCCACGAGACCCTCGTAGAAGTCGACGACACCGAGGGTGGAGACGTCGTGGCCGAGTTCGCGCAAGAGACGGTCCGCGGGACCCTTCAGCGCGGCGCCCGCGATGATGGGCGACACCGCGACGACGTCGTCCCGTCGACGACGAAGGGTCTCGCGCACACCGGGAACGCGCAACATCGGGTCGATCGAGATCAAGGGATTGGACGGCGCGATCACGATCCGACTCGCGCTCTCCAACGCGTCGCTCGCCTCGTCGCTCAGTCGCGCGTCTTCGGCGCCGACGACGTCAATGGACGAGACGACGACGTCGTGGTGGTGACGAACGAAGTACTCCTGGAACGTGAGACGTCCTAGGGCCGTCACGAACTCCGTCGCGATCGGGTCGTCGCTGACGGGAAGGAGTCGCACGGCCACGCCGAGACGCTGGGCGAGCTCGGCCGCCACTTCAGTCTTCGTGGCACCTTGGCTCAGGCGCTGACTGCGGTAGAGGTGCGTCGCGAGGTCCCGATCGCCGAGTCGAAACCACGCTTCACCGCCGAGTCCAGCGAGTTCGTCCATCACGCGCCACGTCTCGCCCCGAAGCCCCCAGCCGAGTTCGTCGTTGTTGAGCCCACCGAGCGTGTAGGTGATCGTGTCGAGGTCGGGACAAATGGTGAGGCCGTTCAGGACGAGATCGTCGCCCACGTTGACGACGGCGGTGAGCTGTGAGGGATCGATCACGCGGCTGAGCGCTCGCAGGAGGCGAGCTGCCCCAACGCCACCACTCAGTACGGTTATCACCTCTGAGACTTTAGGGGGGCTGGGTATCATCGAGTGTTGTGAAGAGCCCCCTCGACGACGACTGGCCCGGCGCGCCCTCGTTCGTCGTGCTTCGCGTACGCGAAGGGGTGATCGAGCGGATCCACGAAGCGGGTGACCTCGACGAGGTCCGTCCGTGGGCCTCGGTGTCGAAGATGGCCGTCGCGCTGGCCTTCGGCGTCGAGATCGACTGGGGTTTTCACGCCTACAGCGAGACCGTCGGCCCCCAAGGGGCCAATTTCGCCAACCTCTTGTCGCACTCAAGTGGACTCGGTCTCGAAGAGGGCGATCCGCCCGTGCCGATCGCGACCAAGCGCCTCTACTCCAACTACGCGGTGGATCACGCGGTGAACGCCATCGTGGGCGAGAGGCCCGCCGCCGACTGGCTGGAGGACCGGGTCTTTCAGCCTCTGGGCATGACGACGACGTCACTGGTCGATCGGCCGTCGGCGGGCGTGACCGGTTCGACGAACGACATGGCGAACTTAGCGGTGTCGTGGCTGCGCCCCGACGGCATCGCGGTTGAGACGAGGGACCGGTTGATCAAGCCTTACCTGCCCGACCTCGCGGGCATCGTGCCGGGCTTCGGGCGCTTCACGCCCTGTCCGTGGGGTATCGGACCAGAGGTGCGCGGTGAGAAACAGCACTGGATGGGCGACTGGCCCCCGGAGAGTTTCGGTCATTTCGGCCAGAGTGGTTCGTTGATGCTCTTGAACGCCGACGAGGGCGTCGGCGTCGTGGCGACGAGCACGGAGCCTTTTGGGCGATGGGCCATCGACCTTTGGCCCGCGTGGACGAGCGCGATGAGAAAGCTAGCTCTTACGTCGTGAGTTCCGAACGTCCCCGAGTCGGCCTCGACCTCGATGGCTCACTCGAGTCGCTTGGAAACTCCATGACTGACCTCGCGGACGCCCTCGACGCGACGGGCGAGTGCGAACTGGTGCGCTTTCGTTCGCATTCGGCGCCCTCGTCACCGAACGAGGCGCGCCTCGCCCTTCGGCCGCTGTGGACGCCGTTATGGAGGCGAAGTCTCGGACCGTCGATCAATCGATTTCTCGATCCCGTCGACGTCGTGCACGTCGCGGGTCGCACGACGCCACCCACGACGACGACGCCCCTCATCATCTCGGTCGACGACCTACGGCCCCTACGCGGCGAGTCACGTGAACACCAACGAATAGCCCAGCTCCGTCGCGCGGTCCGCCACGGAGCGACGCTCGTCGCTTCGACGAGGAGCGCGAGTCACGAGGTACGAAACGTCCTCGGGGTCGAGCGCGCTCGCGTCGTCGTGGTGCCTCCGGCCGTGCCACTCGTGCAACCGACGCAGAAGGGCACGGCCATCGTCGTCAATCTCACGGGCGTCTTTGAACCGTTTCTCAATCTCGCGCCCGCGCTCATCGAGTTCGCCAAGGCTCACGGTACGCACGTCGAAGCGCTCACGAGCACGGCCATGACTCAACGGATCAGGTCACGGGGCCTCGGCGTCCACTTGCGTTCGAGGAGCGACGCGCGCAGCGCCCTCGCGGAGGCGAAGGTCGTCTTGCACATCTCGGACGGCGCGCGATTTCCCTCGTTCGCGATCGCGGCGCTCGCCGCGGGCGTGCCCACCATCGCGCGCGCGACGACGATCAACCGCGAGCTCCTGAGCGGCGCGGCGGCCCTGACCGAGAGTGACGAGGAGGTGCTGCCCATGTTGAGCGAACTCTGGGAGAGTCCGACGCGCCGAGCGATCATGGTGGCGGCCGGCCGCTCGAGGGCCGAGGACTTCGCGCCAGCAACCGCCGCACGCGCGTACGTCGCGCTCTATCGAGAAGTCGTGCGAGGCTGGAATCCGTGACACGCACCGTGAGCATCTCGCTCGACCAGTTCTACCGACCGCAGCCCGGCGGCATCGCGACGTACGTGCGCGGTCTCATCCAGGGTCTCGCGTCCTTGGAGGACGAGTCGCTACGACTCCTCGGCGTCGCGCCGCGCGGCGTTCCCACGCAGGACGTCTCGGACCTCGCGCTCGAGCGTGTTCGCGCGAACGCGCCGGTGAGCGTGTTGACACGACTGTGGGCGCGTTGGCCCCTCGGCGTGCCGACGTTCAGCGACGTCGTGCACGCCACCTCGGTCGCCGGACCTTTCGCCGGCGGCAAACGAGACGCCGTGCACAGTGCAGGGCTGCACGATCTCTTGTGGCGAGACGAACCGAGCGCGAGCACGCCGCGCGGCATCCGGTTCCATGAGCGCCGACTCCAGATACTGAAAGGTCGCAGTGACGTGCGCGTCGTCACGACGGCCCCCGGCTTGGCGCAACGACTGATCGACGACGGCTTCGATCCCGAGCGGCTCCACGAGTCACGACTCGGGGTCGACGACGCGCGCACCGTGCCCGACAGTGAGGAACAGGTGCGCGCGGCGCTGGCGGCGCGAGGCGTCGAAGGACCTTTCACGTTGTACGTCGGGACCCGAGAACCGAGGAAGAACTTGGACCGCCTCGCTCGGGCGCACGCGCTCGCGACGTCAGCGCATCGTGAGCTGGGACCGCTGGTCTTGGTAGGTCCACCCGGCTGGGGTGACGTCGACAGCGGCGACGCCGTGGCGCTCGGTCTCGTGTCGCGATCGCTGTTACAGGGCCTGTATCGCGACGCCACCGTGTTCGCGTACGTTCCGCGCGCCGAAGGGTGGGGACTGCCACCCGTTGAAGCGCTGCACGCGGGCGCTCGCGTCGTCGCGAGCACCACGACGCCGAGCGTTCTGAACAACGACGAAACGGTGCGCGTTGACCCGCTCGACGTCGACGCCATCGCCGAAGGGTTGGTCCGAGCGCTGTCACAAGGCAACGACGAGCCCGATCGACAGCGACGACGCGCGTCGGTGTCCTCATTGACGTGGCGCAACGCCGCGCTCGACCACGTGGCGGCGTGGCGGTGAAGGTCGCCCTCGACGTGTCGGCCGTCCCGCCGAGGATCGCGGGCGCGGGACGCTACGTCGCGGAACTCGCTCGCCGACTTCCCGACGCGGACGTCGCGACCACGCTCGTGACTCGTCGCGGTGACACGACACGATGGCACGACCGCTCACCTCGAGCGAAGGTGAAGGGACTCGTGCCGAATGGTCGCGCGTCACGTCTCGCCTATGAGGCGTGGTTGTTGGGGACGAGCGCCACGGCTCGCGACGTCGATCTCTGGCACGCGCCGCACTACACGATGCCGCGCCGGGGTTCGACGCCCACCGTCGTGACGATCCACGACCTGACCTTCTTCACCAATCCCGAGTGGCACGAACGCTCGAAGGTCGCCTTCTTTCGCCGCGCCATCACGTACTCGGCGAGGCACGCGCGCGTGTTGATCAGTGTGAGCGACTTCAGTGCGCGACTCCTGGCGTCGTTGATCCCCGAGCACGCGCCGGTCGTCGTCGCGCCCCTGGGCGTCGAACTCGCGACGTTTCAACCGCAGGGCACTGACGACGACGCCGTCCTTCGCGAGCACGGTCTCGCGGCGGACGTGCGCTTCGTCCTCTTCGTCGGCACCGTCGAACCACGCAAGGGTCTCGACGTGCTCCTCGACGCCTTCGAACTCATCGCTCGCGACGACGCGGACGTCGAGTTGTGGCTGGCGGGTCAAGCGGGCTGGGGTGAGGGTCCGATCGAGGCGAAGATGAAGGGTCATCCGTTTCTCGCGCGAATCCGAAGGCTCGGGTTCGTCGACGAGGCGTTGCTTCCCGCTCTCTACCGACGCGCACGAGCGGTGACCTACCCATCACGCGGCGAGGGCTTCGGTCTTCCGGTCTTGGAGGCGATGGCCTGTGGCGCGTCGGTGGTGACGACACGCGACACGGTCATGGCGGAGATCGCGGGCGACGGCGCGCGACTCGTTCCCGTCGGCGACGCGCAGGCCCTCGCGACGTCACTCGATGAGGTCCTCACCTCGAGTGACGACGAGCGACGCCAATGGGCTCGTCGAGCCCGCGATCGGGCAGAGCAGTTCACCTGGGAGAACTGCGTCGCGCAACACCTCATCGCGTACGACAAGGCGATGGTGCGCTGATGCGTGCGCTCGTCACTGGTTCGCAAGGTTTCGTGGGCAAGCACCTCATCATGCACCTGCGCCTGAGCGGCGATGAAGTCGAGGGCATCGACCGCGAACGCGACGTCACCGACGCCGACAGCATGCGCGAGATCTTCGAAGCGTTTCGTCCTGACGTCACGTACCACCTCGCGGCCCTCACGCACGTGGGTGACTCGTGGGACCAGGCGAGTGAGTTCACCCGCGTCAACGTCGTGGGCACCCAGCGCGTGCTCGACGCGGCCTACGCCACGGACCCCAAATCCACGACGCTGGTCGTCAGTTCGTCCGAGGTCTACGGCGCCGTGCGAGAAGAGGACCTGCCGATTCGAGAGAACTTTCGCGTCGCGCCCGCCAACCCCTACTCCTCGAGCAAGGTCGAGGCCGAGCGGGTCGCGCACGACGTCGTTCGTTCCCGTGCGCAAAAGGTGATCGTCGTGCGGCCCTTCAATCATCTCGGCCCCGGCCAGGCGACGAACTTCGTGGTGCCCGCGCTCGCGAGCCGACTCTTGGACGCGCGAGAGCGGGGAGTTGGTGAGATCCCCGTCGGGGACCTCACCACGCGACGTGACTTCAGCGACGTGCGCGACGTGGTGCGAGCGTACCGACTCCTCGCTCTCGTCGGTGTCGCGGGTGAGACGTACAACGTCGCGTCGGGTCACGACGTCTCATTGCTCGACATTGCGAATACCCTCGTGCGCCTCGTCTCGCGCGAAACGCGACTCGTCGTCGACCCCGCGCTCCTTCGCCCGAACGACGTACCGGTCTTTCGAGGGAGCTTCGACAAGTTGCACGAGGCGACGGGTTGGTCGCCGAGGATTCCCTTAGCGGTCTCGCTACGCGACGTCGTCGACGATCTGATTTCGCGTAATCGGTTGCGCTAGGGAATGTGTCGAACGCAAGGGATTTGGACGCGTTCGGCGTCAAAATCGCTCGTGAGGGCCAACTAGCCTTGAAGGACTGATGGACTCTCGTGCCCCGGCCGTTGTTGCCGTCATCGTTACCACCGGTTCCGGGCCGGGCCTCGAAGCCACCGCGGCTTCCCTGGCGGCCCAGAACTACGAGGAACTAAGCCTGCTCGTCGTCGCGAACGGGGATGCTCCGCACGTGCCGGCGCGCGTGGCCGCGGTCGCGCCGAACGCCTTCGTTCGCATCCTCGAGGAGAACCGGGGATTCGGACCGGCGTGCAACGAGGCGGCGCTCATGATCGACGGATCCGCCTTCTTCCTCTTCTGCCACGACGACGTGCGACTCGAACCCGACGCCGTGCAGCTCATGGTCGAGGCGGCCTTCCGTACGAACGCGGGTGTCGTCACGCCCAAGGTGGTGGCCTACGAGGACCCGCTCGTCCTGCTGCACGCCGGCCAGACCTGTGACCGATTCGGCGTCGTGCGCGAGCGCGTGGAACTCGGCGAGATCGACCACGGCCAACAGGACCTCGAACGCGACGTCTTCGTGGCGCCCGGCGGGGCCACCCTCGTCCGCACGGACCTCTTTACGACGTTGCGGGGCTTCGACCCACTGATCACGCTCCTCGGGGAGGACCTCGACCTCTGTTGGCGCGCCCAGGTGGCGGGCGCGCGCATCGTGGTCGCCCCGCTGGCCAAGGTGGCCCACCGAGAGACGATCGCCACGGGCGAACGCCAAGTGACGGCGATCGGGACGCGAACGGCCAGTCGCCAAGACCTCCAACGCCGACACCAGCTCCTCGTCGTCGCGACGGGCTGGGGACGACGCCAGGTGGTCTGGACGCTGATGACCCTGTTCGTCATCGACATCTTCGAGGTCGGGCTGTCGCTCGCCAGCCGGGACCTCGACCGAGCGGGGGCGATCCTCGGGTCGTGGCGCTGGCTGCTCAAACAGCGCCGTCGGGTTCGCCAACGACGACGTCAGCTGCACCGGCTTCGGGTCCTCTCCGACGCCGAGCTCCACCGACTCCAGGTCGGCGGCGCCATTCGATTGAAACACTTCTTCGTGACGCTGCTCCGTGAGGGGTACGACAAGGCGCGAGGTATCTTGCCGCCCGAAGAGACGTCCGAGCTCGAGGAGGAGACCGAGGCGGCCGGCGTCGGTTTCGCCGCCGCGTTCTCCGAGGACGAAGAGTTCGACGAGATCGCTGAGAGTGGACTGCTCGAACTTCGTACCCGTCCTTCGCGGCTCATGACGTCGTTTCGCTCGCAGGCCACCGTCGTCTCGTTGATCGCGGTGTTGTGGCTCATCGGATCGAGGAACCTCGTCGCCACGCATCTACCGCTCGTCGGACGACTCGCTCCCATCGACTCGTGGTGGTCGACGTGGCGTCATTTCTTCGCGTCGTGGTCGTCCAACGGCGTGGGATCGGGCTCGCCGGGAATGCCCGGGTACGGGGTTCTCGCCTTCGCGGGCACCTTCGTGTTCGGCCGGATGGGCGTCTTACCTCGTTTGGCGCTGATCCTGGCGGTGCCCATCGGGGCCGTGGGCGTCAGTCAGATCTTGAAGGACCGCGCGTCGAACCGCGCGCGCATCTTCGCGGCCGTCGCCTACGCCGCGATGCCGCTCGGCGTGAATATGATCAGCCAGGGACGCGTCGACGTCCTGGTCGTGGTGGCGGGCCTTCCCTATATCGTGCGTCGAATCTTCGCGCTCATGGACGTGCCAGGTTTTCGACCCGATCCCTACAGTGAGCCGGTGCCGTTCGGCCATCGGGGGTGGCGCACCAGCGAGTCCGGTCAGCGCATGGTCCTCATCATGTTGATCGCGATCGTGTCGGCGATGGCGCCGGCCACGCTCGTCGTCGTCGCGCTCGTCGTCGTGGGAATCGTGGTGGCCCGACTCTTCGAGCCTGATCCCGCCACGTCGTTTCGCGGTTCGTTCCGGTTCCTCGGTTCGCTGCTCGTGAACGTCGCGATCTTTCTCCTCCCGATGACGATCAACGTCGCCTTCGCCGGACGGCGCGCCCTCGAGATCTTCGGTCTCGCGCGCGGACCGTGGTCGGTGCCCACCTTCAGTTACCTCCTTCGTGACGTCGACGGCACCTTCGGCACGTCGTGGTGGGGTTGGCTGTTGCCGTTGGCGGCCCTCTTCGCTCTCGTGCTCTGCAAGGGCGATCGACGCCGTGCGGCGTCGAAGGCGATGGTCATCGCCGCCTTGACCCTGGTGCTCGCGGCTGTCGTCTCACGCCACTGGCTGGGGTCCTTCTCGCCTGATCTCGACGTCTTGCTGGCCCTCTACGCGGTCATGCTCGCGATGCTGATCGGACTCGGCATCGCCGCCCTCGAGCACGATCTTCGCGACGCGGGCTTCGGCTGGCGTCAGATCGTGGCGGGACTGTCGGTCGCCACGCTGCTCGTCGCGACCCTGCCGTTCCTCGCCAACTTCGGCAGCGGTCGTTTCGACCTCCCGACGACCAGCGTCGCCGAGTCGCTCTCCGCGCTCACGCCCTCGACGGCCGGCGGGTTCCGGGTGCTGTGGCTCGGCGACCCCTCCGTCGTGCCCCTCCCGGGTTGGTCGGTGGCGCCCGGACTCGAAGCCGCGACGTCGATGAACGGACTACCGGGCGGCGCCAACCTCTTCAACTCGCCCGACTCGGGCACCAGCGACGTCATCATGCAGGCCGTCCAGAGCGCGCTCGCCGGCCACACGGTTCGCCTCGGTCAACTCCTCGCGCCCGCGGGGATCTCCACCATCGTCGTGATGAACTCCGCCGCACCCGAACTCTCGGGCGTGCAGAACGTGCCCTTGCACCGTCCTCCAGGCGAGTTGCTCTCCGCGCTCAACAACCAGAGTGACCTCTCGTTGGATTTGCAGACCTCCTCGGTTGAAGTGTTCTCGAACTCTCTCTTTCACGGCGTCGTCGCCGCGACCAATCCCGGCTCGACGTCCCTCTCGCCGATCTTCAGTACGACGTCCTTCTCGGGACCGCTGACCGCGGGATCGACCGTCGTCGCAGGGCTCGCGCCCGCGGGCGCCTTCGCCCTCGACGTCAACGGCAAGGCCGCGCCGCGAACGACGCAGGGAAGTTGGACGCCCTTCTACGACGTCGCGCCGGCCCCGACGAGCCCGGTGGGCACCATTGTCCTGCACCAGTTCCCCTTGAACGGACTCCTCGCGCTCTTCACCCTGGGGATGTGGGGGATCGTCTGGCTCGGCTTCGGTTGGGTGCATCGACTCGAGTGGCTGTTCACCGGACGCCGCCGCGTCGTGACGGCCCGGGTGCCAAAGGACGGCGATGTTTAAGCTGCGCCGCGTCCCGGTCCTCCTCGTCGTCCTCGTCGTCCTCGTGGCGACGGGACTCGTCACCTCGCTCCACCGTCCCGTCAATCCCTCCGAACTGCCGAACGGTCTCTCGGTCTCGTTGGACGCGGAGTCGACG
Organism: Acidimicrobiales bacterium; assembly: GCA_035949355.1. Lineage (GTDB taxonomy): Bacteria > Actinomycetota > Acidimicrobiia > Acidimicrobiales > RAAP-2 > RAAP-2. The sequence goes on along the minus strand of DASZIH010000020.1, from coordinate 2,226 downwards.
GCGCTCTACTGCACCGGCGTCGCGAACGCGAGTGGCACGCCAGGGCGCGTGACGTTCTTCAACACGTCCTCGGCGAGTCGAAGTCTCAGCGTCAGCGTCGTCTCCGACAAGGGGAACTCGTACCACGGTTCGATTGAACTGGCCGCGCACGCCGCGCAGTCCATCGAACCGAGCGTCGTCGACAAGAGCGCCACGAGCGCGACGTACGCGGTCGCGGTCCAGATCAGCGGTGGTGGCGTCGTGGGTGAGGAGGTCGCGGGCACCGGCCGCACCGAGGTGCCCTGCAGCGCGTCGGGCGTGACGCGCTGGTACGCGACGGGCTTTAACACCCTGGTCGGTTCGAGCGCGTACCTGAGCGTCTACAACCCGACGGCGACGGCCGCGGTGTTGAACGCGTCGGTCTACACCGCGGCGGGTTTCTACGCGCCGGCGTCCTTTCAGGGCATCAGCGTCCCTGCCCACACCCAGACCGAGATCAACTTGGATAAGCAGGTCGTCAACACGACGGACGTCGGCGTTGGCGTACGCGTCCTTCGCGGTTCGCTCGAGATCGTCGGTGTCGAGAGCTCAGCGGGCACGGTCTCGTTCGAGCAGGGCGTCAGCGACGCCGCGACCGAGTCGTGGTTCCCGAACGTCACGACGGCCCAGTCGGCCGTCGCCCAGCTCCGCGTGGCCAATCCCACGGACCTGCCCGCCGAGGTCACCGTCGACGTCGCGCTCAGTCCCTACACGATCTCACCTCAGACGCTCAGCGTGTCGCCCTTCAGCACCGGGATCATCGTCGTGACACCGAACCCCGCCATCCCCGCGGCCGGCTACGCGAACCTGACCGTCCACTCGAACGTCCCCGTCGTCACCGCGCTCGCGACCGGTTCGGGCTCGTCGATCGCCTTGTCGTCGCCACAGGTGCCGAGCAACGCGTTCCTCGTGCGCGACTTCACGGGCCTTGGCTTTGACACCGCGACGCTCACCAACACGTCGTCGCGGACCATCACCTTGACGACCTCGTCGTTCAACGCCGCCAAACCCGACGTCATCACGGTCACGGGTGGGGACAAACTCGCGGCCGGCGCCACGGAACTGCTCTCGTCGTTGATCCCCGCCATCGCAACGACGCACGACGCGTTCCTCATCTCGGCGTCGAAGCCCACGTTGGTCGTGTCGATGACCTTGCCGAGTCGCCCGAAGGGCGTGAACGTGGTGACGCCGCTAGACGGCAGGTAGTGTCGGCGGCTGCCAGGTCGGCGTCGCGGGCACGGGGGGCGTCGCGGGCGACGCTGCCGCCGGCGCCACGGGCGTTGCTTCCTTCTTGGCGGCCGACTTGCCAACGCCACTCAGGGCACTGACCGTCTTCGTACCCTCGGGGTGCACGGGCTCGCCGTTCGCTTCGTCGATCAGTCGCGCGGCGTCGGCGCCGTCGATGGTCTCGTGCTCGAGGAGCGCCCTCGTCAACGACTCGAGCCCACGGCGGTGCAGGGTAAGGACCTCAATGGCCCTCGACTCCTGCTCGCGAAGGATGCGCTCGATCTCGTCGTCGATGACTTTCGAGGTGTGGTCGGAGTAGTCACGGGTGTGCATGAGGTCTTCACCCAAGAACACTTGATTGTTCGATCCCCAGGCCATGGGTCCGATCTCCTTGGACATGCCCCACTCGCGCACCATCCGCCGGGCGAGTTCCGTGTTGCGCTGCAGGTCGTCCGCGGCGCCCGTCGAGAGGTCGCCGTAGACCAAGAGTTCCGCGACGCGACCGCCCATGCGCATGCACAGCGAGTCTTCGAGGTGTTGGCGCGACATGATGTGGCGATCCTCTTCGGGCAACGTCATCGTCACGCCGAGCGCCATACCGCGCGGGATAATGGTGATCTTGTGCAGGGGGTCGGTCTTGTCGAGCACGTAGGCGAGCAGGGCGTGTCCACTTTCGTGAAAGGCGATGCGTTCGCGCTCGTCGTCCTGAAGGACCATGGTGTCGCGCTCTTGTCCCATGAGGACGCGGTCGCGCGAGGACTCGAAGTCCTCCATGCCGATGGTCACGGAGTTACGTCGCACCGCGTGCAGCGCCGCTTCGTTGACGAGGTTCGCCAAGTCCGCGCCGCTCATACCGGGCGTGCCGCGCGCGACGATGTTCATATCGACGGAAGGGTCCAAAGGTTTGCCCTTGGCGTGCACTTCGAGAATGGGCAGACGCTCTTCAAGATCGGGCAACGGAACCACGATCTGACGGTCGAA
>DASZIH010000019.1:0-6811 GCA_035949355.1 Acidimicrobiales bacterium | reverse complement strand
GCCGACGTGAGTACGCCGGAGTCGACGAGGGACTTCGGATCGATGGCGCCTGCCGTGGCTTGACGTTGAACTGCGTCAGCGGCCGACTGTGAGATCGTACCGTTGTGAACGAGTTGGACGAGAAGCCGCGTCACCGAGGACGTGAGCGCGTTGGGCGCCGGTGACACCGTTGCTGGTCCGCTAGGCGACGGATCGCCCTGGGCGAAACTGACGACGCTCGCGCTCAGGACCGCTGACGCGACGGCGGCGCCCACCGTGACCGCGAGCCGTCCGTGTTTCATTCGTATCTTCATGGTTTCTTCCCTTTTCTCTCGACGAGGAATGCCTCGCGAAGAAAAGTATGGAGAGCGGAACTGAAGTACGACTGAAGTACTGCGCTTCTTCAGGAACGTTTCAGCAAACTGCGTCATACTTTGCGAGTGTCCGAGAAACGTGTTCGCGTCGTCGTCGTTGAGGACGAACCAACATTGCGCCAGGCGCTCGAAGAGACCCTTCGCGCGGAGGGCTTCGTCGTCGCTGGCTTCGCCGACTACGAAGCGTCGGCGTCGGTACTCGCCTTCGCGCCCGACGTTGTCCTACTCGACGTGATGCTTCCCCACGGCGACGGTTTTGAGCTCGCACGAGAGCTTCGCTCGCGACGCGAGCTTCCAGTGATCTTCCTCACGGCGCGCGACGCGCTCGATGATCGTTTGGCGGGCTTTGCGGCGGGCGCCGAGGACTACTTGATCAAGCCCTTCGCCATGGAGGAGCTCCTCGCCCGAATCCGAGTGGTGTTGCGCCGGATCGGACGTCTCAGCGCGCCGCTCGAAGCGGGCGACATCATCGTGGACGAAGTTTCCGGTCGAGCAACCCGGCAACGCTGTGACTTGTCGCTGACGGCAACGGAGATGCACCTGCTCGCGTACTTCATCCGCCATCGCGGCGCCCTGCTCTCGAAGGTCCAGTTGCTCTCCCAGGTCTGGGGCTACGACGCCTACGACGAGAACCTCGTCGAGGTCCACGTGAGTGCACTGCGGCGCAAATTGGAGCAGCGAGGTCCTCGGGTCATCGACACGGTACGAAACATGGGCTACCGATTCGTCGCTCGATGAACACAGGTTCTCTTCGCACGCGCGTCACGTTGGTCACGCTCGGACTTCTGACCGTCGTCCTCACCCTTACCACGACGATCGTCACGGTGAGCTACGGATCGAGCTTGCAATCCGAACAGCGTCTTCGTCTCATCGCCGCGGCGCAGACCGTCTATAAGTCAGGCAATTCAAAGGACGCCCTCGTCTTCGCGAAGGGCCTCGCGTTAGAAGGTATCGCCACCCAGTTCTCGACGTACCCCTCCACGCCGTCGAAGGACGCCCACAAGTCGCCACCGACGGTGAAGTCGGGCGTCTTCTACCGCTCGACGAGGAAGAACCTCGTCGCGATGGTGGTGTTGGCGAACGGTGAGGAGGTCATCTTCACGGCTAGTCAATCGCGCACGACGCTCACCATCTCACACCTCTTGTGGTTGGAGATCCTTATAAGTCTCGGCTTCGTCGTCCTCGCCGCTCTCCTCGTCAATTGGATCACGAAAGTCGCGCTGCGTCCCCTAAGACAGGTGGTCACCACGGCCACCCTCATCGCCGCGGGCGACTCGAGCCTCCGACTGAATCCAAGTAGGACCGACACCGAATTGGGCGAGATGGCCGCGACGTTTGATCACATGGTCGACGCGCTCGAGGATGCGGTCACCGACGCCCGAAGGGCCGAATCGTCGACCAGGCAGTTTCTCGCCGACGCGTCGCACGAACTGCGCACGCCGGTCGCGGTCATTCAGGCGAACGTCGAGAACATGTTGCGTGATCAACCCGAGCGACCTGAACGCGACCGCAAGGAAGTCGATCTCGCCGCCGCCGCGTCGCGCCTGGGACGACTGATCGACGACCTCTTGAACATCGCTCGACTCGAGGGAGGTGCCGACGCTCCTTACGAGGACTTCGACCTCGGCGATCTCGCCGCGAGCGTCATCGCGGACGTTCAACCTCGTGTGGGACCGATCACGATCGCGCTGGCGAGTGAAGGCGCCCTCGCGCACGGCGACGTCGCGGGGATCTCGCGGGTCATTCGAAACCTTCTCGACAACGCACTCTCGGTGACAGCGCCGGATGGCTCGATCGACGTCAGCGTGCGCGTCGTCGAGGATGACGTCGAACTGCGCGTCGTCGACGGCGGTCCGGGCATCTCCAGCGCGGACCGCGATCGTATCTTCGAACGCTTCGTTCGACTTCATAACCGTGAAGACGCGGGGACGGGCCTTGGTCTCGCGATCGCCCGTCAGATCGCTCGTCAACAAGGCGGCGACCTCACCGCCGAGGACGTGTCGACTGGCGCGAGTTTTCTCCTGCGCCTTCCAGCGAAGCGTCGTTGAGCCCTCGTTCGTGCGACCGCGTCCGAGAGAACTAGGGCGTGTCGGAAGGAGCGTGTAGTTCCTCGAGCAGCGCGAGTATCGCGCTCGGCGACGTGGCGCTTGGCGCGAGCTCCACCCGAAGTTCCTTGGTGGACTCGTTGTACGCGCTCGAGCCGTACTTTCGTCGAAGACGTAACTGCTGCGAGAGCGCCAACGTGAGTGGCCCCATCTTCAACACGGGCTTCGAGCGAACACCGACGCGCGCCGGCTGGACCACGACCGACGTGACGAGGTAGTCGAGACACGCGAGACGCAGACGCGCCAGGTCCAAGAGCCCGATCGTCGCCGCGGGCAGTGCGCCGTAGCGGTCGATCCACTCAGTGCGAAGATCGTCGAGTTCGTCGGTGGAGGTGACGCCCGCGAGACGACGGTAGGCCTCGAGTCGCGCGTCGTCGGCCTCGACGTACTCCTTGGGCAAGTGCGCCTCACCGGGGACGTCAAGGTTGATCGGCACCACGTCGGGAACGTGGAAGCCCTTCGCGTCGGCGACGGCTTCGGCGACCAGTTGCACGTAGAGGTCGTAGCCAACGGCGGCGACCGGCCCGGACTGGTCGTGTCCGAGGAGGTTGCCGGCGCCTCGGATCTCGAGGTCACGCATCGCGATCTTGAAGCCACTGCCGAGCGCGGTGTTGTCGCCAATGGTGCGCAGTCGTTCGTACGCCGTTTCGGAGAGGACTTGGTCGGCCGGATGAAAGAGGTACGCGTAGGCGCGCTGTCCACTTCGCCCCACTCGCCCGCGCAGCTGGTGCAACTGACCGAGTCCGAGTCGCTCGGCGCGGTCCACGATCAAGGTGTTCACCGACGGCAGGTCGATGCCCGATTCGACGATCGTCGTACAGACCAACACGTCGTAGCGTCGTTCCCAGAAGTCGACCATCACGCGTTCGAGCGTGCCTTCGTCCATCTGGCCGTGCGCGACGGCGATCCTCGCGTCGGGGACGAGTTGTCCGAGGCGTCGAGCCGTCTGGTCGATGTCGCTCACGCGGTTGTGCACGAAGAAGACCTGGCCCTCACGCAGGAGCTCACGTCGAATCGCCTCGACGACCGCCGGCTCGTTGAACTCGCCCACGTGCGTGAGGATGGGTCGTCGATCGGCCGGAGGCGTCGTGATCATCGAAAGGTCGCGAATCCCCGCGAAGGCCATCTCGAGCGTGCGCGGAATGGGACTCGCGCTGAGTGTCAACACGTCCACGCCCACCGACCGGGTCTTGATCGACTCCTTGTGCTGCACGCCGAAGCGCTGCTCCTCGTCCACGACGAGGAGTCCCAACTGCTTGAACGACACGGTGTCGCTCAAGAGCCGGTGCGTGCCGATCACGACGTCGATCGTCCCCTCACTCAATCCCGCCAGCGTCGCCTTCGTCTCTCGCTCGTCGACGAAACGGCTGAGCAGCGCGACCTTCACGGGAAAGCCAGCGAAGCGTTCGCTGAACGTGGCGAAGTGCTGGCTCGCGAGGAGCGTCGTCGGGACGAGGATCGCCGCCTGTTTATTGTCCTGGACCGCCTTGAAGACGGCGCGCAACGCGACCTCGGTCTTGCCGAATCCCACGTCCGCGCACACCAGTCGGTCCATCGGACGCTCCGACTCCATGTCGGCCTTCACGTCGACGATCGCCTGGGCCTGATCCGCGGTGAGGGTGAAGGGGAAGAGCTCTTCCATCTCGCGCTGCCACGCGGTGTCGACGGAGAAGGCGTGGCCCTGCGCGACGCTTCTCAGACGGTAGAGGTCGACGAGTTCCTGGGCGACGAGGAACGCGGCGGCGCGCGCCTTGGCTCTGGTCTTTTGCCACTCCGCGCCACCCATGCGCGACAGCGCAGGACTGTCGCCTCCGGTGTAGGGAGTGAGCGCGTCGATCTGTTCGGTCGGCCAGTAGCTGCGACCGTCTTTGAACTCGAGGATCAGGTAGTCGCGCGTGACGCCGTTGATCGCGCGGGTCGTCGTGCCCGAGAAGCGCGCGACGCCGTGTTGGCGGTGGACCACGTAACTGCCCACCGAGAGATCGTCGAAGAACCCGTCGACGTTACGCGCCCTCGTCCTCGCGACGCGACGCTGGCTCCGTCGACCCGTGAGGTCGCTTTCGCTCCAGACGACTATCTCCGGGTCGTCGAGTGAGAATCCCGAAGGGAGCGAACTCTCCAACACGCTGAGACGGGCATCGAGCACGTGGTTGGGATCGGTCGTGACGTCGAGGCCCTCGCCGCGTAACTGGTCGGCCATACGTTCGATCGCCGCGGGCGTCGAGGTCAACACGACACCTCGGCGATCCTTCGACCAACCTCGCACGTGCGCGGCGATGCGCGTCGCGTCGCCTTGCACGACGGGAGGTGAGGTCAGCTGTCCCGTGGCGCCGAGCGACGACGCGCTCGTCTCCAACGCGACGTCGACGCGATCGAGGAGAACCTGTTCGTAGTCGAGGTGTAATAGGGGCACGGTCCCGGACGCGCGCCAGGTGGCGGCGACGACGTCGGTGAGCTCACGCTCTTCACCCAAGAGCTCCACGAGTCGCGCGCGAACGCGATCAGGCTCGACGACGAGGACGCGCGCGTCACCGACTTCGTCGAGCAGCGTGCGAGCCTCGGTGACGAAGAGTCCCATCCAGCCCTCCATGCCGTCGAACAGTTGCCCGGTGGCGAGGCGATCGAACGTCGCGCTCGCCCAGGGCTCACTCAACGAGAGTTCCTCAGCGCGTCGGCGCGTCACGTCGCCCGGCATCCACTCACGCGCGGGAGCGATCACCGCTACGTCGAGGTCGTGGGTCGATCGCTGGGTGGCGATGTCAAAGACCGTCAGGCGTTCGATCTCGTCGCCGAAGAAGTCGAGACGCAACGGTTCGTCGTTCTGCGCGGGCCAGACGTCGACGATCCCGCCGCGCACCGCGATCTCCGCGCGGTGTTCGACCAGATGCTCGCGTCGGTACCCCATCGCGACGAGTCCGGCCACGAACTCGTCGCGGTTGATCTCGCTGCCGCGGGTGAAGACGTAGGGCGGGCGCAGCGGCTCGGGAGAGAGGACCTGCGCGATCGAGCGGGCGGAGGCCACGACGACGCGTGGCCCGCTCCCCTGTTGGATCTGCCAGCGCAACAGGGCGCGAAGGGCCATGACCTGGCTATCGGGGCTGACGCGTTCGAGGGGGTGCGTGTCCCAGCCCGGCCAGAGGGCGACGTCACGCTCGCCGAGCCACGCGACGAGTGCGTCGCGCACGTGTTCCGCGTCGCTCGAGGTCGCCGTGACGGCAACCACGAAGGGAACCTCGAGTGAGAGCGCCGCGATGGCGAGCGGCGTCGCGTACGTCGAGGGGACGAAGGACCCTGACGCGACGGAGGCGCGCGTCGTGGGAGCGACGCGTTCGAGGACCTTGCGCAGTCCGCTCAGCTCACTCACGATCCGTTGACGCGTCGCTGGGCCTCGTCGAAGTCGTAGTCCAAGAGCGTCTCGATGGCGTCCGCCGCGCGCGCCACGTCCGCCTGCGCCGCGACGCGGCCCTTGCCCGTGGGTCGACGAAGGACGTAGTCGGCGCCTTGTTCCTTGGTCGGGGGTTTGCCGATGCCGACGCGAAGTCGGGCGAAGTCCTGGGTCCCCAGGGTTTGAGCGATCGAGCGCAGCCCGTTGTGACCCGCGAGTCCGCCAGCGAACTTCAACTGCAGTCGACCCGGTTCGAGGTCAAGCTCGTCGTGCACCACGACGAGCTTGGTCAGGTCGTCGATCGACGTACGACGAAGCAGCGGTGGAAGTGCGGCCCCCGATTCGTTCATGAAGGTCGTCGGCACGGCCAACGTGACGGGTCCGCGCGGTGTGGTGAGCGTCACGCTCAACGCGCGCTGGCGGCGTTCGAGCGTTAGTTTCCCCCCACGGCGTTGGACCGCGAGTCGAAGCGCGTCGCCGCCGACGTTGTGACGAGACCCCTCGTACTCGGGGCCGGGATTGGCGAGACCCACGATGAGCAACGTGCTCGCTTGGCCCCTTCGATCGTTCTCACGAGCGCGTCGCAGCGCCACGACTTACTCCGCAGGAGCTTCGTCGGATGACGCGACCGCTTTGGCGGCGCGTCCGGCGTGGGTCGCCACGACTGACACCGTCAAGTCGCCGGCAGCCTCGACACCCGAAGGCAACACGAGGTCGCCGACGCGGATCGCGGATCCGACGGTGAGACCCGAGATGTCCACTTCGATGAAGTTGGTGATCTGGTCGGGTCGGGTGCGCACTTCGATGCTGAACATCTGCTGGTCGACTTCCCAGTCGGCGTGGCGAACCTCGACCGCGTCGCCGATGAGGTGCAACGGCACTTCCGCGACGACGGCCTGGTTGAGGTCGACGACCTGGAAGTCGATGTGAGCGACCGTGCCCTTCACCGGGTGGCGCTGGAGCTCTCG
>DASZIH010000018.1:0-5868 GCA_035949355.1 Acidimicrobiales bacterium | reverse complement strand
CACGCCAGCCGCCGTGAGCGCGTCCATCTTGGCCTGCGCCGTGCCCTTCGACCCAGAGATGATCGCGCCCGCGTGACCCATCTTTCGTCCCGGCGGCGCGGTGACGCCGGCGACGTACGCGACGACGGGTTTGGTCATGTTGAGCTTGATCCACTCCGCGGCGCGCTCTTCCTCAGAGCCGCCGATCTCGCCGATCATCATCACGGCCTTCGTCTCGGGGTCCCTTTCGAACTCCGCGAGGCAGTCGATGAAGTTCGTTCCCGGCACGGGGTCACCGCCGATGCCCACGCACGTGGTCTGACCGATGCCCTGCATGCTCAGCTCGTGCAACGCCTGGTACGTCAACGTGCCCGAGCGCGACACGATGCCCACCGGACCGCCGGCGAGCGCGATGTCGCCCGACGTGATGCCGATGTTGCACTTGCCGGGGCTGATGATGCCCGGGCAGTTCGGACCTAGGAGTCGCACGCCCGGAAACTCCTCGACGAGCCGGTTGTAGGTCAGCGCTTCGTCGTGGGCGGGGATTCCCTCGGTGATGCAGACAATGAACGTGATACCGCCCTGCGCTGCTTCGATGATGGCGTCGGAGGCGAACTTCGGCGGCACGACGACGAATGACGCCGTGGCGCCCGTCGCGTCGACCGCTTCCTTCACGCTGTTAAAGACAGGTATGCCGTCGACGTCCGTGCCGCCCTTGCCGGGGGTGACGCCGCCGACGACCTTCGTGCCGTAGTCACGGTTGCGCAGTCCGTGGAATCGTCCTTGACCTCCCGTGAGGCCCTGGACAATGACCTTGGTGTTCTCATCGACAAAGATGCTCATCGTTCTTCCTCAGTTCGCCAGCGCCACCGCGCGTCGCGCGGCGTCCAGCATGGTTGGTTCGGTGATCAAGTGATCGCTCAGGTGCGGGGCCAAGATCGCTCGGCCCTCGACGGCGTTCGTGCCGTCCAGTCGAAGCACGATCGGTGAGTTGATAGAGACGCGTTGCAACGCCTCGAGGACGCCCTTCGCGACTTCGTCGACCCGGGTGATCCCTCCAAAGATGTTGACGAAGATCGACGTCACCTTGGGGTCCGCGTTGATGACTTCGAGGGCGGCCGCCATGACGTCGGCGTTCGCGCCACCACCGATGTCCAAGAAGTTGGCGGCGGTGCCGCCGACTTGATTGACGACGTCGAGCGTCGACATCGCAAGTCCCGCACCGTTGGCGATGATGCCCACGGTCCCGTCGAGCCCGATGTAGTTGAGGCCCTTCTCCTTGGCCATCTTCTCTCTCGGGTCCTCGAACTCGTCACCGCGGAACTCGTCCCACTCGGGGTGTCGGTACGAGGCGTTCTCGTCCAACGTCACCTTGGCGTCGAGCGCGTGCACTTTGTCGTCGGGCGTCAAGATCAGCGGGTTGATCTCCGCGAGGTCGCAGTCGCCCTTGGTGTAGCACTCGTAGAGCTTGACGAGCAGTTCGGCCGCTTGTTCGCGCGCGACCTCGTCGAGTTCGGCCTCGGCGACCCAGCGACGAGCGGTCGCGAGCGAGAGCCCTTCGACGGGATCGATCGAGAGGAACGCAATGGCGTCGGGACTCTCTTCCGCGACGACTTCGATCTCCACGCCGCCTTGGGCGCTCAACATCCCGAGGTGCGTCTTGTTCGGACGGTCCAGCGTGAACGAGGCGTAGTACTCCTTCGCGATGTCGCTCGAGCGCTCGACCCAGAGACGCTTGACGACGTGGCCCTTGATGTCGAGTCCCAAGATGTTGCCCGCGTGCTCACGAACCTCGTCGACGTCGTTGGCGAGTTTGACGCCGCCGGCCTTGCCGCGACCACCGACCTTCACTTGCGCCTTGACGACGACCGGGTAGCCCACGCGCTCCGCGACCGCGACGGCCTCGTCGACCGTGTCCGCGACGTCGCCGGGCGACACGGCGATGCCGTAGCGCGCGAAGTACCGCTTTCCTTGATACTCAAAGAGATCCATTCACTTCTACTTTCGCTTGTTTTCCGATGATGAACGAGTGGTTATCCGTGTTGCAGCTCACGCGCGTCGAGCGTCGCTTCGAGCCACGAACCGATCTCGTCGAGTGACGCGCCCGGCGTGAAGACCCGCGCCACGCCGGCCACCTCCAGGGCGGGGATGTCGTCGTCAGGGATGATGCCGCCGACGACGAGGAGGACGTCCTCACGGCCTTGACTCTTGAGAAGGTCGACGACGCGAGGTACGAGAACGAGGTGGGCGCCCGACAAGAGCGACAGGCCGAGCACGTCGGCGTCCTCTTGGATGACGGCCTGGACGATCTGCTCGGGTGTCTGGTGCAGTCCGGTGTAGACGACCTCGAAGCCCGCGTCGCGCAAGGTTCGCGCGATGACCTTCGCGCCCCGATCGTGTCCGTCGAGACCGGGTTTGGCGACTACGACTCGATACGTGCGCTCCATCAGTAGTTCAGCATAGAGGCCACACCAGGCAGCCAAATTCTGACCTTTGACCACTCTCGGAGTCGTCAAAGCCCCCGGCTAGCGTTGTTAGTCGTGACGACCGAAGTGGCCAAACAGCGCGGTCCGCTTCGTGCGCTGTTCTCAGCGATGCGACCTCGACAGTGGGTGAAGAACGGTCTGATCGTCATCGCGCCGGCCGCGGCCGGCACCTTGTTGCACCACGACGTCGCACGACAGACCGCGATGGCCTTCGTGGCGTTCTGCTTGGTGGCTTCGGGTCTCTACCTGTTGAACGACCTTCGAGACGTGGCGGCCGATCGCGAACACCCGACGAAGCGTTATCGGGCCATCGCGTCGGGTCAACTGAACACCACCGTCGCCGTCGTCGCGGCGATCGTCCTCCTGGTCGGCGGGTTCCTCATACCCCTCACGATCACTCGCCCCCAAGACCTCTTCCTGGTGCTCGGGCTCTACGTGGTGATCTCGCTCTCCTATATCTTCTGGCTGAAGACGCTGCCCATCATCGAGTTGGGCGCCGTCGCGAGCGGCTACTTCCTGCGGGCCTACGCCGGGGCGTCGTCGTCGCACATCTTCGTCTCCACCTGGTTCCTCGTCGTGATCTCCTTCGGCGCGCTCTTTCTCGTCGTCGGTAAACGTGATAGTGAACTGAAGGCGGTCGGCGCGGGGACCACTCGAAAGGTCCTGGCGGAGTACACCAGCAGCTTTCTCGACTCGGCCCTGACCCTGTGCGCGACGGTCGTCGTCACCGGCTACTGCCTCTGGGCCTTTGACACCTCGAACGCGGGACTCTCGTCCAACCACGACGCCGTGCTGCCGGTCCGCTTGAGCGTGGTGCCGGTCGTGTTCGCGGTGCTCTTCATCCTGCGGTCCGTCGAAGCGGGCAACGGCGCCGCTCCCGAAGACCTCGTCATTCAGGACCGAACGGTGCAGATCCTGATCGTGATCTGGGCCGGACTCATGGTCCTCGGCGTCTACAAGTGAGTCCGGCGACTCTCTCCGGGTGGGGACGAACCAACGCGTCGGTCGTCACGCTTCGAACACCGCACAGCGAGGACGACGTCCTCACGGAGTTTGCGTCCGGTGAGCGACTCATCGCGCGCGGGCTCGGTCGAAGCTACGGCGACGCCGCACAACTGAGCGGCGGGGTCGTGCTCGACAATCGAGCGCTCGACGCGATCTCTCCGATCAGTGACACCGGCGTCGTGACGCTCGGGGCGGGCGTCTCCTTCGACGAACTGCTCGCGGTGTCCATTCCTCTGGGCTGGTTCGTCCCCGTCACCCCGGGCACGCGCCAAGTCACGATGGGCGGTGCCCTCGCCGCGGACGTGCACGGCAAGAACCATCACGTCGACGGGTCGCTGGGCTCGCACGTGCTCTCGATGCGACTCGTGACGCCCACGGGCGCCTTCACGTTGTCGCCGAAGGACGATCCCGAGCTCTTTTGGGCGACCATGGGCGCCATGGGGCTCACCGGCGTCGTCACCTCGGTCACGCTGCAGATGCTGGCGATCGAGACGAACGAGATGCTCGTCGACACCGATCGCTTCGACGATCTCGACAGCGTGATGGGTGCGATGTCGAGCGGTGACGACGACTACCGCTACTCGGTGGCCTGGGTCGACTGCATGACGCGCGGCGCCCACATGGGACGAGCCATCCTCACTCGCGGTAACCACGCCACCACTGCGGACGTGAAGAAATCCAGTTTGAAGGGCCCCCGCAAACCACGGCTGACGATTCCCTTCCAAGCACCGAGCGGTCTGTTGAACCGATACTCGGTTCGCGCGTTCAACGAACTCTGGTTTCGTTCGGCTCCGCGTCACGAACTCGACGAGGCCCAATCGCTCTCGTCCTTCTTCTACCCACTCGACGGCGTCGCGAACTGGAACCTCCTCTACGGCCGTCGCGGCTTCGTGCAGTATCAGTTCTGCGTGCCCGACGCCATGGGCGACACCGTGGTCGACGTGATCAAACGACTGTCGGAGTCGCGCGTCGCGAGTTTCCTCGCCGTGCTCAAGCGATTCGGTCCCGGCAACCCCTCGCCGATGTCCTTCCCGCTGTCGGGGTGGACGCTGGCGCTCGACCTTCCCGTGGGCGGCGACGCACTGCCGGGCGTGCTCGACGACCTCGACGCGATGGTCGTCGCCGCGACCGGACGGGTGTACTTCGCCAAGGACGCGCGACTCCAGGCCGACCAGGTTCAAGCGATGTACCCGCGACTCGAGGAGTTTCGAGCGGTGAAGTCGCGCGTCGACCCGAACGATCAACTGACGAGCGATCTCGCGCGCCGTCTCGACCTAGTAGGAAAGTAGTTATGGAAAACGCCTTCGGCCAACCGCAGAACGTCGTCATCTTCGGTGGGAGTTCGGACATCGCGCGCGCCATCACGAAGAAACTGTGCGCGGCGCGAGCACACACCGTGATACTCGCCGGGCGCAACGAGGAACTCCTCAACGCCGCGGCACTCGAAGCGCAGGAGTACGGCGCGACGAAGACCGACGTCGTGCTCTTCGACGCGAACGATCCCTCGAACGCCGAGCGCACGGTCTCCGAGGCGTTCAAGAAGGTCGGCGACCAGATCGATCTCGTGATCATCGCGGTGGGTCAACTCGGCGTCCAGGCCGAGGATCAGGTGAGCGCCGCGCGCTCCGCTGAGATGATCACGGTCAACGTCACGTGGCCGGTCGCCGCGCTCGCGGAGATCCGTAACCGACTTATCGCCCAGGGCAGTGGCCGGATACTCGTCATGAGTTCCGCCGCCGCGATCCGGGTCCGCGAGAGCTCGTACGTGTACTCCGGTGCCAAGGCCGGCCTCGATCGAATCTGCGGCGGCATCGCGCAGTCACTCGAGGGGACGGGCGTCAAGTTGCAACTCCTTCGACCGGCCGTCGTTCGCACCAAGATGACCGTCGGTGTCGACGAGCCCCCCTTCACGACCGGCGCCAACGAGGTGGCCGAGAACGTCATGCGGGGCCTCGCGAGCAACGACAACGTGATCTGGAGCCCACCGCTCTTGCGCTACGTCTTCTTTGTCCTTCGCCACCTGCCGGCGCCACTCTGGCGCAAGGTGACGAACCGGTAGTACGCGGTTCAGCCCGACGACGAAGTCGTTGTCGTCGACGCGCTCGTCGCTTTCGGTCGCAAGGTCATCGTGTAGAAGTCGCGGGTCCACCAGTTGGCGAAGTAGCGCGACGGCGTACCGGCCATGGCCTTCTCCAAAGGGAGACCGTTGCTTCCGTTGATCGGTGTGTTGAGGGGCCCCGTGAACGAAGAGAATTGGACCCAGTCGGTGTTGATGTCGAGTTCCATGCCCCGCACCGCACCCGCGCGTACCAGGACGTTCGCGAGGTCGGAGATCGAAAGGCTCGGACCGCCCACGTAGATGAGGGCACCGTCACTCGTGACGCCGAGACCCGATCGC
>DASZIH010000017.1:0-6177 GCA_035949355.1 Acidimicrobiales bacterium | reverse complement strand
ACAGAGAAAGCTCTTCGAGGCGAACGCGACGCCATCGTCGAAGGCGCTCGCCGCCTCCCGGCATCGAGCGCGCAACGTCTCTTCGTCGTAGACGAAGAGGGGTGTGCCGTAGGTGGTCGCGAGTTCGCGCAGGTCGACGCCGCCTACCGTCACGCCACGGTCGCGCAGCGTCGCGGTATCGGGGAAGAGCGTCGCCAGGATGGGTTCAATGCTCATGGATAAACCTTACGAGTTTCGAGGTTCACGCAAAAGCCAGAAAAAAACTGTCCGGTAGGCTGAACACGCCGCCCTCGTAGCTCAGCGGATAGAGCATTGGCCTCCGAAGCCATGTGCGCAGGTTCGACTCCTGCCGGGGGCACCACGCATCCATTGGGTGGACACGGAGTCGCTCTGTTTCCTCAATGATTCTCCGATCAGATTCATCGGTCGATGTACGCAGGCTCTTCAGGGCGGAGACTCACGTTGTAGACCGCCGAGAGTTGTTGGGCGACAAACGTGCCGATGACAAGTTCACCGGTCGAGGTGAAGTGAATGCCGTCGGACTTTCGCAGAGCACTTTGCACATTGTTCACGACGGCACCACCTCGGTAGTTGCCGCCTTGCGTCGCCAAGAGTTGCCACATCGGCTGGAACGTGACGCCGGGCGTCGACGTGGCCACCTGACTGTAAATGGAGTTGAGTGTCCGAAGACCTTGGTTGTAGATCTTCGGCGCAGTGATTGGGAGTCCGACCCAGAACACGTACGCGCCCGCTTTGGTCACCATGCGATCGATCCTGCGAACGCGCCCAACATAGGCACTACGCCACGTCGGCGAGCCGAACGGTTGCGACGCCCCATTGACGGAAAGCGCCTGCTCATCGTTCGCGCCGAACATGACGACGACGAGATTCGGATGGTAGTCGTGCAAGTCGGTCTTCAGATGGGCCGGCCAATTGTAAAACCATGACGCGGAAAGACCCGTCGACTGCTTGTTGCGTTGGATCAGTTTCAATCCCGGCGTGAACTGAAGTTCATGGCGAATGCCGTACTCGAGGTCGTCGCCGAGCGAGTCGCCGATTTCGAGAAGTCGGCAGTGGCCCAGTGCGAACGGCGCGTGACGTGACGTCGTGGTCGTTGTCGTGGTACTCGTTCCCACCAGTGCTGACGCCGGGGTGAAGCCGCATCCGCGCGACGGCGGACGAAACGCTGCGTTGTCCGCAACGGGAATATCCGACGGTACCTTTGACCTCGACGACCTACTCCGTGCCGAGTGTGCCAAGACGGTCCGTGGTGACGTCGTCGACGGCGACGTCACCGCAACGCGACTGACGTGCGAGTTGAGCGACGACGCCGATCCGGCGCTCGCGTCAACGAACTGGCCCCCGGTGAGTACCAGCGAAGCCAGGGTCCCCGTCGCCAGACAACGGTTCCACGAGCGTCGGGACTTCAGATAGGGCGTCAGGCTGGTCGTCACCGTGGATTCGTCTCCTTCGCCCACTCGCCCTCTCGTTCACGAAGCGCCACGAGGGCCGTCACCCTGGTCATCTCGTTGCCAACGATCTGCAGTCCCTCGTCCACGCCCATGCCGGGCTTCGCCAACACCTGGTCGGCACCGCACGCCATCGCCACGTTGGCGCTCACCCGCGCCGACTGGTCCGTTTCGGTGCAACTTCCCCCACAGTACGCGCGAAGTCCGTGCGCTCGGACGTACAGCAGCGCCTCGATGGTGTTGTTGATGCCACCCAGATCGGGCATCTTGACGTGGATGACGTCGGCGGACTCGCCCGCGACGAACGCCTCGATGTCAGCCAGCGTGTTGCACCACTCGTCGACGACGATCTGTACGTTGATCGACCGGTCTTTCAGTTCACGACGCAACCGGGCCATCGCGACGATCTGCGCTTCGCGACTGCCCGCGTCAAGCGGATGTTCGAGGCGCAGTTGAAAGGGCGCAGCCACGTCCGCCAGTTCGGCCAAGTAGTCGGCGATCGCTACGGGATCGCCGTGGAACGCCTCGCCGATCGTTCCGTAACAGTCGAAGTGCAGGAGCGGCGAGTAGTCCGAGCGCGTGCGCAACGCGAGAATCCGGTCGTGTACCCACTGGAGGAACGCACGGAAGATCTCCCCGTCACGCCCAACCTTCGTCGCGACGTCATTGATGAGGCCGTGGGGCATGACGTCGACCTCCTTCAAGATCATCTTCTCGACGTTGGCGTAGCGGTCGTCACCGGACTGGGCGAACATCGCCACGGGAGCGATCGCCACGCCCGTGTCGTACTCGTCTCGGATGACCTCGGCCATCGTGCGCCTCTTCGAGCGCGCGACGCCGTCCAGGATCGCTTGGGTCACGCCGTAACGAACAGCCGACGGCAGTGGTTTTCCTTCGACCAGAAAACTGTCAATCTCTGTCGCCAATGAACGAAAGCTATCGAGCGACGCACCGACGAGTAGGGGTCGCAGGTGCGTGTTGATGAGATCGACGACGTCTCGCGACCGAAAGAGCGGATCGCGGCCACCGGCACCGGGGTACTGAACAGTCACGCAGTCCCCAAACGCGACGTCACCGTCACTCAGCAACAACATCACCGAGACCGATTCGCCGGGCTGGCGAATCCTCGAGAAGCCCGCGGTCGTCGGCGTTCCTTGGTAGTCGAAGTACTCGTGCGTCGCACCGCCGCGAATCGCCATCTGGTCGTCGAAGAAGAATCCCGATTGACCCGGCGTGCACAGCACGTCACTAATCGACAGATCCACGTCTCTCACGCCACCCCTTCTCTTCGACACTTACACGTTACGAGTGAACGCGCTAGTTCCCGTCAAAAAGCGTGACCAACAACTGACGCGCGCCCTCGATGTGGGCGCGCGTCGCCTCTTCCGCTGCGTCGCCGTCGCGACGCTCGAAGGCCGTCAGGAGGTCACGATGGCTCAACATCGTTTCACCCTGGGGGAGACGAGACTGGAAGAAACTCCGCCAGAATCGCAGATTGTGCAGTAGCAGCGAGTCCGCCGCGTCGTGCAACAAGGCGTTGTCCATCATGCCGATGACGAAGCGGTGTATCCGCAGGTCATCGAGGAGAAACCGCTCGGCGTCGAAGACGCCACGCGCCTCATCGGCACGTTCGACCAACGTTCCAAATTCTCGAATCTGGTCGTCGGTGATCCGGCGAACCACGACGCGCGCGATACCGCACTCGACGGCCTCACGGGCTTCGTAGAGGTGCGCGACGTCCACCATCGTCATCGACGACACGACTGTCCCGCGACGTGGCAACGCAACGACGAATCGGTCGCTCGAGAGCCGTTGGAGCGCTTCACGCACCGGCATTCGGCCAATACCGATCCTCGCGGAGAGTGACAGTTCATTGAGGACCTCGCCCGGCGCCAGTCGCAGGTCGAGGATCATCTCGCGCAACTGCTCGTACGCGAGGTCACTCGCTCGCAACGGGACGAGTTTGGTCGCGGCGCCCGAACTCACGACGACGGCACGCTCGTTGAAAGCGGGGTGACCTCGACGTCACCGGATTGTCGTTCGACACGCAACAGGCTCCCGTTGGCGAGCGGTGTCCAGTCGCCGTGATCCCAGCCACTCGAAGCGACGATGACCGACCCCTCACGCTCGACGTAGAACATGTCGTAGTAGTCCGGCGGAAGGTCCGGCGAGATGGTGGCGTCTGAGTAGAAGCACGCGGCGTACAGGGCCTCGGGCGTGAGCAACAACACGTTAAGACTGGAGTAGCTCAAGCTCCCGGCGATGGCCGCGATCGTGCGACGCAGTCCTTCTTCGAGCGTCGTGCCACGCGACGCGCTGAGTACCGCCCGAAAGTACCGCTCAGAGTCGGTCGTCCCTTCGAGGCCGACGCTCAATGACTCGTCGATGAGACCGTCGAGTGAATTGGGAGGCGTCACGGAACCGTTGTGAGCGAATGCGACGGTCTCCACCCGAAAGGGATGCGTGTTGCCGAGTTCGACTTCTAGCGACTGCGTCGCCCAGCGGTAGTGAACGAGGGCAGCGTCGAACGGCTGATCCGCCAGTGAGCGATACTGCTCGCTGGTGTGCGCCGGCACGGGTTCCTTCTGCACACGGATCTCCGAGCCGTCGAACCACGCGACTCCCCAACCGTCGTCGTGGAGGTCGCACGAGAACTGCTCGAATGAGTCGTAGGACGCCCCCAGGAGTTCACGTAACGACCGCGGTGATGGGGCGACGTAGCCCAGTAGACGACACATCAGACTTCACTTCCCTCTCCGTGCTCACACATAGTTGATCGACGCTCCACCGTCGAGCACGACGACCTGACCCGTGAGCCACGACGACACCTCAGACGTTAGAAAACACGCTAACTCGGCGACGTCCTGCACCGTTCCAAATCGTCCGAGTGGATAGCGGGCCAATCGGATGGCCCGTTCCTCGGGTTCAGCGAAGAACGCCTCGACGTGCGGCGTCGCGATGGGCCCCGGAGCGAGCGCGTTCACGCGCACGTGCTGTGGCCCCAGCTGCACGGCGAGTGCCCGGGTCATCGCGGCGATCGCCCCCTTGCTCGCGGTGTAGGCGTCTTGGGGATGCGAACAGCCGAGGAACGCCAGGAACGACGACATGTTGAGGATCGAACCGCCTCCGGCCGCGACGAGGTGAGGCGTCGTCCACTTGGTGAAGTTGACGGTGCCCCGCACGTTCACGTTGAAGACGAGATCCCATAGATCGACGTCTGCTTGAAGGATCGACTCATCTTGGTGGGGCATTATCCCGGCGTTGTTGAAGAGCGCGTCGAGACCCCCGAGCGAGCGAGCGGCCGAATCGACGGCGGCGCGAACCTGCGACTCGTCCGCGACGTCGGCGACGATGGCTACGGCCTCACCACCCGCGTCCTCTACCAAGGCGACCGTCTCCATCACTGCGTCACGCACGATGTCGACGGCCGCGACGCGACAGCCCTCGCGCGCGAAGGTGAGGGCGCTGGCTCGACCAATGGCCCCACCCGCTCCCGTTATCAGCGCTCGACGGCCAGTGAGGTAGTCCATGGGGTTCGTCCTAGCGATTCGATCCGAGCCCGTAGAGGCGTCGGGCATTGGTGGCGAGGAACATCTCAGCGACATGGTGGACGTTCGAGGCTTCGAGGTCACCCTCGCCGACCATCTCACCGAGGACCGAGGAAAGGATGCGACGTCCGTCGAACGCTGAGAGCCAGAAGATCTCTGGCACGCGCGCACCGTCAGAGCTGTACATCAGTTTGCTGAACGGAGCCGTGGCGAAGACCGCCTTGGTGATGGTCCTCAGTTCCACGGCGCCGAGGAAGGGAATGCCGAAGGAGACGTCGAGAAAGACCTTTGGGTAGATCGACGCCAAGAACGCGCCCTCTCGAAAGTAGGGCCAACAGCCGTGCAGCAGGACGATCGGCAACGAGGCGTACTGCGGATCTTCCATCAATGGGCGAAGGAGGAGCGGTGACGCCGTTCGAAGATCGACGTCGTGATCCCCGTAGCCGACGTGAAACTGGACTGGGAGTTCGTCGCGGGCCGCTTGCGCCAGGGCCAGGTGCAGAAGTGAGTCCAGAAGTGGCTTGTGACCGAGACGAACGGATCCGGTGGCGTCCACCTCTCGCCGGGCCTCGGCGAACGACTTCGCGACGTCGTCGTCGGACCACCGCTCAACGGCGAGACCCGTGCGGTACCCCACGATGGACTTGAGTCCCACGTACCCGGCGGCGCGCAGATCCTTGAGGTCGTCGCGGATCTTCTCTTGGACCTCGTGCAGCGTCGACAACTCACGTACGCGTTGTTGGAAGAGAAGTTCCACTCGCAACAGTGCTCCGTAGTCGGTGTTCGTGGCCGCCACGAACTCGACGCCCGCAAGACTTAACTCGGGGCTCGGGTACCCCAAATCCACCACCACACCGCTGATGGACGCGTCCGCGAACAGTCGCTGCACGAGCGCGGGCGTGCTCATCGCGGCGCGGGCAGCGAGCACGCTGGACTCGTCCGGCGCGACGTCGTAGTCCTCGGCCATGGCGCGCACCAAGCGCCGGTAGTAGGCGGTCTCAGAGACGACGTGATTGCCTGGTCCGGAGTCCTCGGACTCCGTGAAGTAGCGCCGCCAGGTTTCGACGTCTCGATGACCCTGTTCTCGCTCCAGTGGGTGACAGTGGTTGTCGACGATGCCGATCTCGCCGAGATCGAAGGAGTCCGTGGCGAGAGACACG
>DASZIH010000016.1:0-6266 GCA_035949355.1 Acidimicrobiales bacterium | reverse complement strand
ATGATGCACGCGGAGAACGGCATCGCAATCGACGTGCTCGTCGCTCAAGCCCTCGCGAAAGGGGAGAGCAGCCCTCGATTTCACGGTTTGACGCGACCAGTGGCCCTGGAAGGTGAAGCCACCCACCGCGCCATTCAGCTGGCGCTCGTCACGCACGCGCCGCTGTACATCGTTCACCTGTCCGCCGCCGAAGCCCTCGACGAAGTGATCGAGGCGAGAGACCGCGGCCAGAGCGTCTTCGCCGAGACCTGCCCCCAGTACCTCTTCCTCTCCGACGCCGACCTCGCGCGCGAGGGGTTCGAAGGCGCGAAGTACGTCTGCTCGCCGCCGCTGCGCCCCGAGCACCATCACGCCGATCTCTGGCGGGGTCTTCGCACCGACGACCTCAGCATCGTCTCCACGGATCACTGTCCCTTCTGCTTCAAAGAACAAAAGGAGCTAGGACTGGGCGACTTCTCAAAGATTCCGAACGGTATCCCTGGGATCGAGCATCGCGTCGATCTGATCTTCCAGGGCGTCGCCCTGGGAGAGATCTCCCTAGCTCGATGGGTGGACGTGACGGCCACGACGCCGGCGAGGATGTTCGGGCTCTTTCCAAAGAAGGGACTCATCGCGCCGGGATCGGACGCGGACATCGTGCTCTACGATCCGAACGCTACGCACACGATCTCCGTCGAGACCCACCACATGAACGTCGACTACTCGGCCTACGAAGGAATGGTGGTGAAAGGGCAGGTGAAGACCGTGCTGTCGCGAGGAACCGTCGTGATCGAGGACGAGCAGTACGTGGGACGCAAAGGCTACGGTCAGTTCCTACGTCGGGGACTCAACGGTTTTCTCCGATGAGCGAGTGCGAACCTACCGCGATTGCTGAGTCAGCCGGGCTCGTTGCCGTCGTGAGGAGCTCGTGATGGAATTTGGCCTCGTCGCACAGACGAACGCACCCGCGAAGGACGTCGTCGAACTCGCCAAGCGCGCGGAGGACGCCGGGTTCACTCACTTTTGGACGTTCGACTCCGTGGTGCTCTGGCAAGAGCCTTTCGTCATCTACTCCCAGATACTCAGTTCCACCGATCACCTCATCGTGGGCCCAATGGTGACCAATCCAATCACGCGCGACTGGACCGTGACGGCGTCACTCTTCGCCACGTTGAACGAGATGTTCGGACCGAGGACGATCTGTGGCATCGGTCGCGGCGACTCGGCACTTCGCGTGACGGGAGGAACGCCCGCGTCGTTGGCCACCCTTTCGTCGTGCATGACGGTGATCAAAGAACTCGTCGAGGGACGCGACGCCGTCATCAACGGGAAAACTGTCTCGATACCGTGGGTTGAGGTCGGCCACCTTGACGTGTGGATGGCGGCTTACGGCCCCAAGGCGTTGGAACTCGCGGGTACGAAGGCCGACGGACTGATTCTCCAGATCGCCGATCCCTTCGTCGTCAAGTGGGCGATCGAAACGGCGCAGGAGGCAGTTCGCGCGTCGGGTCGAAAAACGGAGGAGTACAGGGTGTGCGTCGCCGCTCCCGCGTACGTGGGTACCGACCTCGCTCACCAGCGCGATCAAGTTCGTTGGTTCGGTGGCATGGTGGGCAACCACGTGGCGGACATCGTCGGACGCTACGGCGACGACTCGAACATCGTCCCGCCCGCGCTCACCGACTACATCAAGGGCCGCAAGGGCTACGACTACAGTCACCACGGCAAGGCGGGGAACCCGGACGCTGAGTTCGTCCCCGATGAGGTGATCGATCGCTTCTGTGTCCTTGGCACGATCGAGCAGCATCGTGATCGCCTGAGTGAGTTGAGCGAACTCGGGGTGAGTCAGTACTCGCTGTATCTCATGCACGACGAGCCCGAAGTCACCATCGACGCGTATCGAGACGCCATCATCGGCAAGGTCTAGCGCGTGCGCCGTCGTTACGCGAAGGTGAGCCTCACCACTTGATGGCGGACTTTTTCGCCTCGAGTTTCTTCCAATATCTCGACCAACGCGAAGATCGCTTGTCCGCGCGCCGACGTTCTTCGCGAGCAATCGATCGAGCGAGACCGTGAAGGGCCGGGTAGTCCTCGGAGACCTGTGTGAACCACTTCGAGGCAATAGCGAGGTCGTGCTGCTTGCCGAGATACTTCTGTAGTGCGTCAACCGAGCGCACGAACTCCTCGGCCGAAGCCCCGAGCACGTCCGCCAGCGCTTGGGCGGCGTAAAGGGTCCGCTTGGCCGCTATTCGCGTCTGGTGCAGGTTCGCGTCCGAGGGATGGCGCTTGGCCTTGAGCGCTGCTCGGCGAAGCGATCGCCACGCGACGTGCATCGCGCGTTCGGCCAGCGGCCGCAACACGTCGGGTGTCGAATGATGAGACGGAAGTGAGCGGCGAAATTTCGTCACTTCCGACAGATTCTCCTGGTACGCGTCAGAGTGCAGTAGGTGCTCCGTGGTCTGTTGCTCCACGCGGCGAGCGTGCGCGGCGATGTCCAGAAGTTGTCGACCCGGTGCGGTATCGGCTCGGACGCCCAGCGCCTTGGTGACGCTCGACTCAAGAATCTCGGCGTCTCGAAGACGTCCGAACGGCTTGCCGACGTCGCGCAACCGTCCGATGAGGAACTCCGCGCCGAGTGAACTGTCGATCGATGACATCGTCTTCAGTTGATAGCGGATACGTCGAAAGGCCAGGCGGATCTTGCGCGTCGATTCAGGGTCGTCGGGGACGCCGTTCTGATGGTCGTGTCTGACAGTGAAGTCCGCCACTTTTATGTCGTGTTCGGCGACTCGAAGGATGTCGCGCGTGAAGCCTTTGACGATCTCACTCTCCACGTCGCCGGCGGCGTTCACCATCAGAGACAGACCCCCTTCGACCTGTCGGTCGGTTGCTGTAGGTGGCCCACGCCGAGTGGCGTACTTTGTTTCGTGCCACGATGCTTCGTGGCACTCGATGCGCGAGTAGAGGCGCCCTAGCTCGTGACAGCGCGTGACCCTCTTCGATCGTTTGCTCACCTCTGACCTCGAAGAGGGTGGTCTTGCCGCCGCCGACGTCTCGTCGCCGTCGAGCTCGAGAAATCGACGGTCAACACGAGTGGCCCCACAACGTGACTTTACAGTCGTGGGATTCGACGTTGCAGCGCTCACGGACTAGGGCGTCGTGAGCGGACAGAAAGTGTCGAGCGCCGTGCTGTTCTCGACGAGGGGCGAGAGGTTCGCCAGTGCAAGACCCGCGACGTCCGCGACTCCTGTAGGGACCGCGGCGTCGACGTTTCGGCGAAGAGTTGATGAACGAAGAGCTATAGGCTTCGCTCGTGAGCGACGGTTACCGTGATTCGAAGATCGAATGCACCCCGACGTCGGTGCGAATACATTCGTACTATTTCCCCTTTGGCACCAAGGACGTCCCCTACTCAGCGCTGAAGGGCATCAGAAGGGTCGCGCTCAGCGCGACGCGAGGCAAGCTTCGAATCTGGGGCACGGGGAACTTCCGCTATTGGCTGAACCTGGACCTTGCCCGTCCCGGGAAGAAGTTCGGATTCATCCTGGACAATGGCAAAGCGGTGAAGCCCTTCGTCACGCCTGACGACCCGGACGCTTTCGAAGCAGCGATCCGCGGGCACGCTGGACTGGGGCCGAGCTCCGAGAACACCGATCCGAGCCCCCTCGTCTGATCGTCTCGCTCGTTACGCCAGCTCTCGACTCGTTCTCACCAGAAGTAGTGCGAAGGCCCCGCCGATGAGTACTTGCGTGAGAAACAACACGTGCAGCACGGCGAAGAACGTGAGAACGGCCAGTACCAAGCCGGTCAGTCCCGTGACGACGACGAGCACGAGCTGGCGAACGACGTAGTACATCCACAGCGTCGCTGCACACTCGAAGAGCGTGACGGCGACACCGACGGCGACGTGAAGATCTCGCTGTGGAGTGTCGAGGGTGTAGCCGTACGTGGTCACGAGCGTGAGCAGCGTGAGTGCGCTGTAGACGAGCAGAAGGACTTTGAAGTGCCGGGTGGCGCGACGCGACGTGTGAAGTGACCGTGTCGCGCGATACGAGAACGCCGACGCCAGGGCGAGCGCGAGCGTGTACGCAACCGCCGTCTCCAGGTGCACGCCGTAGTTGCTGAGCCCACCTTCGCTGCCCTTCAGTACCTCGCCGGGATGCAGCGCCACGCAGATCGCGATGAACAGCGCGAAGGCGATCTGACTGGTCGCAACGTCGCGGATCACTCGCCCTTTCATGGATCGCACGACGC
Organism: Acidimicrobiales bacterium; assembly: GCA_035949355.1. Taxonomy (GTDB): domain Bacteria; phylum Actinomycetota; class Acidimicrobiia; order Acidimicrobiales; family RAAP-2; genus RAAP-2. The sequence continues at coordinate 2,033 of DASZIH010000016.1, read as the reverse complement.
CGACGGACGGGCGAGGCTTGGTCACGGTCGGAAGAGCAGGTCCTTCGACATGAACGTGCTGCACGTCACGGGCGGCGCGTGGTGAGAAAGGTCGAATCGAGCGTCGGCGAGCGTCGTCAGTCCGTGAGGCGTTGTCGTGTCGCACCGCATAGTCCCGACGCTACGCCAGGATCCGTTGAATCATGAAGGAATCGCTGGACTCGAGAGCAGCAACGAGACCCACTTGCCATTTTGAGGCGTCGACGGAAGGACGTCGAGTGAACGAGCGACGTCGTCGTCTTGACGTAGCGATGACCGGTAAAGTGACGAGTCAAGCTGGCGAAACGCCTGACTTTATCGTTACGAGGAGCTCGATGGAACTCGCGAAGGACACGATCACGGTCATCGGCGCGAGCTGGTGCCCCGACTGCCGTCGGGCCAAGGACTTCTTGGGTCAACACCGCGTCGCGTACGACTGGATCGACCTAGAGCAACATCCCGAGGCCACTGAACTCGTCGAACGTATCAACGGTGGCAATAGAAGCATTCCGACCATCGTCTTTCCCGACGGTTCGCACCTCGTCGAACCCGGGAACGACGAACTCGCTGAGAAATTGGGCATCAACCGCTCCGCGAAATCCTCGACGTACGACGTGATCGTCATCGGCGGTGGACCGACGGGACTCACTGCCGCGATCTACGCCGCCCGAGAGAACCAGAGTGTGCTCATCATCGAGAAGTCCGCCGTAGGCGGTCAAGCGGGGATAACCGAGCGACTCGACAACTATCCCGGCTTTCCCGACGGCGTCGCGGGACACGACCTCGCCGATCGGATGCGACGTCAGGCCGAGCGCTACGGCGTCGAGATCCTCCAGGCGGTCGCCGTAAGCGACGTCAGCGTCGACAGTGACTGGGTCACCGTGACCACGGCCACCGGTGACGCGTACGAAGCGCGCGCGGTGCTCGTTGCGACGGGCTCGATGTACCGCCGTACTGGCGCCGACGGCGAGGCGGACCTCATTGGCGCCGGCATCCACTTCTGCGCGACCTGTGACGGGCCGTTCTATCGAGGCGCCGAGGAAGTCGTCGTCATTGGCGGAGGGAACAGCGGGCTAGAAGAAGGACTCTTCCTCACCCAGTTCGCCGATCACGTCACCGTCGTGGAGTACTCCGAGAAGTTGGCGGGTGGTCGCCTGCTGCAAGACAAAGTCCTCGCGCACCCGAAAATGACCGTCCTCACGAACACGAAGGTCGCGAGCTTCAAGAGCGGCGCCACGGGTCAACTCGAATCGGTCGAGCTGGAAGATCGCGTGAGTGGCGAGAAGCGCGACCACGCAGCAAGTGGCGCGTTCGTCTTCATCGGCCTGGATCCGAACACGTCGTTCCTCGACGGCGCCCTCGATTTAGATGAGCGCGGTTTCATCGTCAGTGATGAGCAGTTTCGAACGAACGTGCCCGGCGTGTTCGTCGCGGGCGACGTACGACGGGGCTCGACGAAGCAGTTGGCGTCCGCGGTGGGCGAAGGGGCGGCGGCGTCGATCCAGATTCGTTACCACCTCGACAAGGTCGCAGGGAAATAGCCGTCTCCGCTCACTCGGCGACGGCGACGTAGGTCTGACGAGTTAGCCGCGCGTGGAGACGGTGGCGCCGACGCGAAACTCCTCGCGTCCACCTGAGCCGAGTCGCCAGACGCTTTGACGACCCTGGACTGTCCACTCTTTGGGACCGCCCACAAGAGCCGTCTCCTCGTCGATGCCAAAGACGGATATCAACGACTCGTCGGGAAGCACGAAGCGCGTCAAGAGATCGGGAACTCGTGCGGCGAACGCGTCGAAATGCGGAATGACGCCGAGATGCTCGAGAATCCCGAGGCCGGCGATGCTGCCCTTGCGTGGATGACGCAGAGAAGGAATCCACGCGCCGAGAGCCATAGCGCCGGCGCTGCATCCCGCGAGGGCCGATCCTTGGCGCCACGTCGCTTCAATAGCGCGCCACACTTTGGTGTCACGTAGGGTGTCCGCCAAGTAATTGGGGTCGCCGCCCGAAAGGTAGAT